>CAZNGL010000018.1:0-32493 GCA_964572405.1 uncultured Bacteriovoracaceae bacterium | reverse complement strand
CGTGCTCCTGCGCATATGACTTGGCCAGGTACAGGCCTTCGAGGACTGCATTGTTGAAGCGGGGTATGCCCACCGGGAGGTAGAAGAGCACCATAAATGTTCCTGCCAGTCCGGCGAACCATTTCCATTCGTCTTTCCAGTTCATGTGGTGACCTTCTTTCCTGCTGAATGATTCATTGCCGCATGCAGCGCGATGCCTTCATGTGCTCGTCCGCGATGGCGCACACGGCTTCCTCGATGCAGTCGAGCATCGGCATGAGGCACGGCATGGAGTTCGAATAATAAACATGGAGCCCGTCTTTTCTCGTGGACACAAGGCCCGCGGCCCTGAGCACGGCCAGGTGGCGCGACGTGTTGGCCTCCTTCTCGCCGGTGATGGTCACGAGGTCGCCTGCGGTTTTTTCTTCCTCTGCCAGGGCCTCGAACACCCTGATCCTCACCGGGTGAGCCAGGGCCTTGATGATTTCCGCCTTTTTCCGGGCAGCTTCCATGGCTTCCTTGAAATCTTCCTGGTTATCGGGCATTCATCCACTCCATCAATTTACTAATTTACGATCTAGTAAAGTTTGTCGTATACAAAGTCAAGGGAAAATATTCGCATGCATGACAGTTCTCTTTCCAAGGTGAGGCAGTGAACTTACCGGGCATTGTATTCGATACGCACAAGGATGAATGAAGTCCACCCACTATCACAATGCTCTGTCTTGAAAAGTCCTGAGGCTTTTGATAGCAGTATAGAAGAAAAGGAGATTCCCATATGTGTTCGACGAAAATCCCATGGCTGTCTATCCTGATCCCGGTGATCGTGCTCCTGGGATTCTCTCCCTGCCACGCCACCCCCAGGGTCCTGGTGGACAAGACCACCTTCGACGCCGGCAAGGTCCCCGAGGGCACGGAAGTCACCCACGAGTTCCAGTTCAGGAACACCGGGGACCAGGTCCTGGTCATCAAGCCGAGGGCGTGCTGAGGCGCCACGGTGACCGTCCCGGGGGGACGGCAGATCGAAACGGACAGGTACTCCATAGAACCGGGAAAGTCGCAGGCCGTGAAGGTGAACATCCCCACCCGGTATATCCGCACCAGGGAGCCGTACGAAAAGAACGACATCCTCATAGAGACCAACGACCCGGACAACACCCTGGTGAGGCTCACGATGAAGCTCCAGGTCTACGATGTCCTGGTGATAAAGCCCGGCATCATACACTTCGGCACGGTGAAACCCCTCTCGGAGGCCACCCGGGAAGTGTCCATCACCAACAAGACCAGGAAGCCCGTCACGCTCACAAGGCTGAACACCATCCCGCCGACTGCCCTGAAGGTCTCTCCGTCCGGCGGCATCACGCTGGATCCGGGCAAATCGGTCACAGTGGCGTTGACCTACAAGCCCGCAGCCCCGCAGAAGAGCTTCCTGGGCATGTTCCAGATCGAGACGAGCCTTGAGGACCTCAAGGTGAAAACGGTCCAGGTGAGGGCATCGGTGGAGGCCCCGTGAGGGTCGGTGTACGTACGCATACGGCCGTCGCATCTTCGTGACGGGCCCGTGGTGGAACGTACCCGCGAGGAGGGTTCTCATGGAGCGTCTCCCCTTTGGAGAAAAAATCCTTCCTGACAGGTGCCTCCATTGCAGGGTATGCGAGGAATGCGACGAACAGCAGTGCCCGTTCCACCCACAGGGGGACCCGCATGACTGCTCCATGGGAAAGTGCAGGTACTGCATGGACTTCCTCAAGAGGCAGCGGCTGTTCATGAACAACGTCGGATGACGACGCGCTCATTGACTCACCCCTCTCATGCGGTTACCTATTATCACAGTGCTGTCATGAACTTCTTCATTTCGTGCCATGCATCTTCCGATTGTTAGAATAATGAGAGGCAACCGTATGGGCAGGATATCGCAGAAGGAGCAGCTCCGCCTGATCACCGAGGCGGTGTCTAGTGCGGTGCAGGGCGATTATTCCGCCACGATCCCTTCCAGAAGTGCCAATGACCCCCTTGATGTGCTTGCCGAAACGGTCAATGACCTCCTCGCAACCGTCCACAGGCGCCTTTCCGAATGCTCCTCGACCGAGGAGGCCCTCATGGAAAGCGCCAACCGGTACCGTCTCCTGGCGGAGAACGCCAATGACATCATCTTCACCATGGACCTCGACCTTCGCTTCACCTACATCAGCCCTTCGGTGGAGCGCATCCGGGGGTACACGGTGGAGGAGGCCATGACACAGTCTGCCGGCGAGGCGCTGACGCCGGCGTCGGTGGAAGTTGCCATGAAGGCCTTTGCGGAAGAACTCGAACTGGAGCGGCACGAACCGAAGGATCTCCAGAGGACGCGCATTCTTGAACTGGAGGAAAGGTGCAGAAACGGATCGACCATCTGGACCGAGACCACCTTCACTCCCTTGCGGGACTCTCACAACAATGCCATCGGGTTCATGGGCATCACCCGCGACGTCACCGAACGCAAGAAGGTGGAACACGACCTGAGAAGGAGCGAGGAGCGCTATCGGACAATCTTCGAAAGCAGCGCTACGGCCAACATCATCATCGCCAGGGACACCACCATCCTCCTTGCCAACTCGAACTTTGTGCGGCTTGTCGGGTACAGCAGGGACGAGCTGGAAGGAAAGATGAGCTGGACTTCCTTCATCGTCGGGGAAGACCTGGAGAAAATGGCCGCATACCACAATCGGCGCAGGGTTGATCCCGGCTCCGTTCCCAAGAGCTATGAATTCCGTCTGACCGCCCGTGACGGAAGCATCAGGGACATCTTCCTGAGCGTGGCCATGATCCCCGAGACGGACATGTCCGTGGCCTCGCTCATCGACCTCACCGAACGGAAAAGGGCCGAGGAGGGTCTCCGTGATCGGGAGGCCATGATCAGCGCCCTGGTGGAGACGTCCAGAGACTGGATCTGGTCCATGGACATGAACGGGGTGCACACCTACTCCAACCCCGCGGTGAGGGACATCCTCGGGTACGAGGCCGCTGAGGTCGTGGGAAGCACCCTGGACCTCATGCACCCCGACGACCGGAGGATGGTCAGCGGGCGCATGCCGACATGGATCAGGGAAAAAAGCGGGTGGAACAACCTCCTCGTCCGCTTCCGGCACAGGGACGGATCGTGGAGGCACCTGGAGAGCAGCGCCGTCCCCATCCTCGACACCACGGGGGAACTGATCGGGTTCAGGGGCATGGACAGGGACGTGACCGAGAACGTGCTCAGGGAGAAGGATCTCCTCCGGAGCGAGAAGAAGTACCGGGAGATCCTGGAGGAGATCGACGACGGCTACTACGAGGTGGACCTGGAGGGCACCTTCACCTTCTTCAACGACGCCATGTGCCGGATCCTCAGGTACTCGCCCGATGAGATGAAAGGCCTGAACAACCGCTCCTTCATGGACGATGAGAACGCGAAGAAGGTATTCCTCACCTTCAACCAGGTGTTCCGGACCGGCCAGCCGGCAAAGGCCTTCGACTGGGAGCTCATCCGCAAGGACGGCACCCGGTGCACCGTGGAGACCTCGGTCTCCCTCATTCGCGACGAGCACGGCGGCGCCATCGGGTTCCGGGGCATCTCCCGGGACGTGACCACGAAGAAGCACCTCCAGCAGCAGCTGTTCCAGGCACAGAAGATGGAGTCCATAGGCAGGATGACCGGCGGCATCGCCCATGACTTCAACAACATGCTCACCCCCATCCTCGGGTATGCGGAGCTGCTCATGAACCAGCTGCCACCGGACGATCCCCGGCGCATGAACATGGAGAACATCATCCACTCCGCCGAACGGTCCCGGGACCTGGTGCGCCAGCTGCTCGCCTTCTCCCGCCAGCAGGCCCTCGAGATGAAGCCCCTGGACCTCAACTCGGCGATTCTGAGCTTCGAGAAGATCCTGAGACGCACCCTGCACGAGAACGTGGCCATCAGCACCACGCTGGAGCCGTCCATCGGGACGATCCAGGCGGACGTGGGCCAGATCGAGCAGATCCTCATGAACCTGGCGGTGAACGCCCAGGACGCCATGCCCGAAGGCGGCGCCCTGTTCATCGAGACCTCCCAGGTGCACCTGGACGAGACCTATGCATCCATGCACAAGGGGAGCGCTTCGGGGGACTATGTCCTCCTGGCAGTGAGCGACACCGGGACAGGCATGGATCGAGACGTGCTCGACCATCTCTTCGAGCCCTTCTTCACCACCAAGGCGCCGGGGAAAGGCACCGGCCTCGGTCTGTCCACGGTCTACGGCATCGTCAAGCAGCACGGCGGATACATCATGGCATACAGCGAACCCGGGGCGGGGACCACGTTCCGGATCTACTTCCCCCTGTCCGGATCACCTTCCCTGCACGTCCCAGGAGAGCGGAACCGCCCCGCAGGGATCCCCGGCACCGAGACCGTGCTGGTCATCGAGGACGAGGAACTGGTCAGGGAGCTGGTCACGGGGATCATGAGGGAGGCGGGGTACACGGTGCTCCAGGCTGGAGACGCCAGGTCAGCGCACGATCTCGTGACGACCTATGCCGGGGAAATCCACCTGGTCATCTCCGACATGATCCTGCCCGACGCCACCGGCACGGAGCTGTTTGAACAGCTCTCAGGCGTCCGCCCCGGCATGAAGGTGCTCTACATGTCCGGGTACACCCCGGACGTGATCAGCCGCGTGGGTCAGCTGGGGCCGGAGGCGCACTTCATCCAGAAGCCGTTCTCCCTGCACGAGTTTTCGCACAAGGTCCGCAAGGTGCTGGACGGTTGAAAGGCGAAGGCCCGATGGCGACGAAGCGGGAAAAGGACCTCATGAAGGCCATGACCGAGGCGGCCAGGAGGGTCGCACGGGGAGATATCCAGACCTCCCCTGTTGCAGTGTCCGGACATGGGGAGATCGATCTTCTCTGCCACGCTCTGAACGAGCTCATGGAGGCGCTGCACTCCACCCGGGAGCAGTATGCCCTCGTCACGGACAAGATCTCGGACGTCATCTGGATCATGGACATGGACCTCAACTTCACCTACATGAGTCCCTCCACCGAGCGCGTCCACGGCAGGAAACCCGAGGAATGGCTCCACATGACCCTGGAGGACGCGGTTCCCCTCTCCTCCTTGGAGACGGCCATGCACGTCCTTGCAGAAGAGCTCGCCCTCCAGAAAACCCCCGGTGCAGACCGGAACAGGGTCCGGACCCTGGAGCTGGAGCAGTACCGCAAGGACGGTTCGACGTTCTGGTCGGAGGTGAAGGCCGGTTTTGTGTGGGGCGATTCTCCGGAGCCCATCGGCATCATCGGCGTCACCCGCGACATCACTGACAGGAAGGAGGCCGAGCAGGAGTGGAAACGGCTCACCTCCATCCTCGAATCCACCAGCGACCTGGTGGCCACGGCCACGCCGGAGGGGACGCTCACGTATCTGAATGCCGCGGGCAGGCGCATCCTGGGATGGGAAGCCCCCATGGATTCCCGGTGGCAGGTCCTCTTTTCCGCCCACCCTCAGTGGGCTCAGCGGATCGTCAGGGAAGAAGCCATCCCCACGGCCATCGAACGCGGCGTGTGGCAGGGCGAGACCGCCGTGCTGGGCCCGGACGGCCGCGAGATCCCGGTCTCCCAGGTCATCATGGCCCACCGCTCGCTTCAGGGCGAACTCCTCTACCTGTCCACCATCATGCGCGACCTCAGCGAATACAAGAGGTCCGAGGAAGCGCTGAGGGAGAGTGAATCCACCTACCGGAACATGGTCATGAACTCTCCCGTGGGCATGCACTTCTACCGGGTGGAAGACGACGGGAGGCTCGTGCTGGAGGACGCCAACCCCGCTGCGGATGAAATCCTGGGTGTCGCCCATGCGCCGCTGCTGGGCAGTGACATCCTCGATGCCTTCCCCCGGCTCGCCGGCACCGAGGTCCCTGACCGGTACCGCGAGGCCGCCGTCCGGGGCGCCACCTGGCAGACGGAACAGATCTTCTACCAGGACGAGCGGATCACCGGAGCCTTCACGGTACGGGCCTTCCAGACGAAGCCGGGCCACATGGTGGCGGATTTCGTGGACATCACCGCGCGCAAGCAGGCCGAGCTGGAGCTGAAGGAGAGCGAGGAACGCTTCCGCGCCCTGCACAATGCCTCCTTCGGCGGCATCGGCATCCACGAGAAGGGCGTCATCCTGGACTGCAACCAGGGCCTGGCAGACATCACCGGCTACAGCCAGGAGGAGCTCGTAGGCATGAACGGGCTCAACCTCATCGCCCCCGAGTGGCGCGACCATGTCATGGAAAAGATCGTGTCCGGGTACGACAGGGCCTACGAGGTCAGGGGGCTTCGCAAGGACGGCAGCACCTACCCCCTGGAGATCCACGGCAAGAACATCCCCTATCACGGCAGGACCGTGCGCGTCACCGAGTTCCGGGACATCACCGCCAGCAGGCAGGCCGAGGAAGAGCAGCAGAGGCTCCGGGACCAGCTCATGCAGGTTCAGAAGATGGAATCGGTGGGCCAGCTGGCGGGCGGCATCGCCCATGACTTCAACAACATGCTCGTGCCCATCATCGGCTATGCGGAGCTGCTGGGTGACAACCTGCCCCCGGACGACCCCCGCTGCGCATATGTGGAGGAAATCGTGAGATCGGCCGAGCGCTCCCGGGACCTGGTGCGGCAGCTCCTGGCCTTCGCCCGCAAGCAGACCCTGGAGATGAAGCCCCTGAACCTGAACAGGATCGTGGAGAACTTCCAGAAGATGCTCCGGAGAGCCCTGCACGAGAACGTGACCATACAGACCGGACTGTCCCCGGACATCGGCTCCATCATGGCCGACGTGGGGCAGGTGGAGCAGATCATCCTGAACCTCGCGGTGAATGCCCAGGACGCCATGCCGGGCGGGGGCACCCTGTCCATCTCCACCTCGGAGGTCGTGCTCGATGAGTCGTACACCAGACTGCACGAAGACCTCAAGCCGGGCCCGTACGTGCTCATGAGCATCTCGGACACTGGCACGGGCATGGACAGAAAGACCATCCCCCGCATCTTCGACCCGTTCTTCACCACCAAGGGCCCGGGCAAGGGCACCGGGCTCGGTCTGGCAACGGTCTACGGCATCGTCAAGCAGCACGGGGGCAATGTCTCGGTGTACAGCGAACCGGGCATGGGCACCTCCTTCAAGGTGTATTTCCCCCGCCACGGCGAACTGCCTGCACAGACTGCCACCGAGCGGAAGCGGGTCGGACCCGTGCACGGCAGCGAGATTATCCTGGTGGTGGAGGACAACGATTCGGTCCGCGAGCTCATCACCTCGACCCTGAAGGGGTATGGCTACACGATACTCTCGGCACCGGACGGTGATGCCGCCCTGCGGATCGCCGAGTCCTGCCCGAAAGAGCTGGCGCTGCTCATCACCGATGTCGTGCTGCCCAGCATGAATGGAAAGGCCCTCTACGAAAGCCTCTGCTCCAGGTGTCCGTCCATCAGGGTGCTCTACATGTCCGGGTACACCGCGGACGTAATCACCCACCACGGCGTGCTGGACTCGGGGGTGGCCTTCATGCAGAAGCCCTTCTCCCTGCTGGCACTGGCAGTGAAGGTGCGGGAGCTCCTGGACGGCAGGTAGAGGCTGCCGCTGGGAATGTTCGACATCTTTTCCATTGCCAGGCGGATCTCCGGCAGTTATGGTTCCCTGCAAGGGACTCTCATGAACCATCCATCAGGAATGAACCGCCCGGGTCTATTCGCCGTTCTCGCCATCACGATACTCGCCCTTGCCCCGGGTCGGGCCCTGGCGACCCGGGTGGAGATCGCCGCGGGCGCCTGGCAGCAGAACCCGAGGGGGAACATCGCCTGCACCTACAACGTGCTCGACCTCCTCCAGGACGAGATAGAAGACGCCACGGGCGACCTGATCCCCATGGACGACGCGTTCCTGCACCAGGCCTTTTACAGGGCACACGACCTGTATGACCGCTTCTTTCCGGGCACTGCGCCCGGCGACGTCGTGGACAGTCTCCTGACCCGCACGGACAAGCTCGACTTCGAGGACGACTGCGGCTTCGAACCGGTCCTCAGACCATCGGGAAGGATCAGGGTCCTCATGCGCCCGCTGGTGAACTTCTCATTCATGGCAACGCCGCTGCGCTTCGAGGGGACCGGGACCCTCGGCACCTCCTTCACCTTCCTCGACACCCTGTTCGAACCCTCCACAGAGTTCAGGTCCCGGCTGAAGATCTCCCACTACGATGTGGCATGGTTCGCCGATTACCCCCGGATTCCCCTGGGGAGCGCATGGCACCTCCACACCGAGACAGGCATCAACCTGCGCATGGTGTATTTCCACGCGAGCATCTCACAGCCGACCACCGGCATTGCAGAGTCCATCTCCTCCACCGTACCCCTGCCCATGCTCTACCTGGGCGCGCAGCTCGTGCACGGAGGGGGGTTCGCAGTGGAGGCCGAGGCCCGCGGAACGCGCTACCGGGACGACTATGCCTACGACATCATCGGTCGCATCAGGCACCCCATCACGGGCCCCCTGCACCTTGCGGCAGGGTACCGCCACCTGTACGTGGACCTGGACATCGACGACATCGATGCCCAGGGCACGTTTTCCGGCCCCTTCATGGAGACGGTGCTGTCCTTCTAGCGGCTCCCGCATGGCCCTGCCGCCGGCTGCCAGGCGATGCCTGCCGTTCCCCTGTCGATACCCCGCCAACCACTGCATGACGGACTGAAAAAATTCATGACCACGCCCTTTCCCTGGACTGTTTTTTGATTATAATAGAGGTATGTCCATGGATTGATCTCGATGCATTGCAATGCAGGAGCAGCATGAGCAAAGCAAAGCCCGACCGCACGAAATACCCGGTGCTCGAGCGCGTCGACGTCCCCGGGGACACGCTTGCCGTATGGCAGGACATCGTGGATCTCATGGCGGACATCTTCCGCGTGCCTGCAGCGCTCATCATGCGCATCCATGCCTCTGAGATCGAGGTATTCGTCTGCAACCGGAACAGGGTCCATCCCTTTTTTCAGGGTTGCCGGGGACGGCTGGGCACAGGCATGTACTGCGAGGAGGTCATGAGCGGACTGCGGCCCCTGCTCGTATCCGATGCCCTGAGCACTCCCCGGTGGGCCAACAACCCGGACATATCCAACGGCATGATTTCGTACCTCGGCATGCCCATCACCTGGCCCGGGGGAGAGGTGTTCGGTACCATCTGCGTCCTGGACTCCAAGGCCAACAGCCATTCAGAAGACCTCATCAGGCTCATGCACACGCTCGCCTACCTGGTGGAATCCGACCTGCGAGTCATCTGGTCTTCCCGGCAGATCTCCCGGGCCAACGGGGAGCTGCACCGCCTCAACGACGAGATGAACCGCTTCATGGGCATCGCGGCTCATGACATGAGGAACGCCCTGAACGTCTTCATGGGGTGCAGCAGATACCTGCTGCCAAAAGGCGACAACCTGTCCCGGAAGGAGCGCATCTACCTGGACCTCATCGACAAATCCGGCTCCACGCTCATCCAGCTCATGGACGAGCTCATGGACATCGCCCGGATCGAGACCATGCACCTGCCCCTGGACCTCGACACGGTGGATCTCCTGGATATCGTCATGGAAAACGTCCGGTACAACCAGCACCTCGCCGAGGACAGGGGCATACGGATTCAGGTCAAGGACCCCGCCAAACCGGTCATGGTGCGGGCCGACCCTGCAAAGATCGAGCAGGTGCTCAACAACCTGATCTCCAATGCCCTCAAGTACTCCCCTGCCGGCTCCACCATCACGGTGTGCATCGATGCGGCCTCAGACAGGGCAGTGGTGAGCATCAGGGATCAGGGGCAGGGCATACCCAAGGACGAGCAGCCGGGGCTCTTCAACCCCTTCCACACCACCAGCATCCGTCCCACCACCGGCGAGACGAGCACTGGCCTCGGCCTCTTCATCGCACGCAGGATCGTGGAGGAGCACGGCGGCCGCATCTGGCTGGAGAGTGAACCCGGCACGGGATCGGTGTTTTCCTTCTCCCTGGTCCGGGCCCGGCCGGCCCCCCGGCATGCTGCAGAAAAGAAGGGCACGCCCTCGCATGCCCGCAACATCGCGTGATACGTCGAGAACCACGCCCGACACCCTGTTCAGGATAATGCCTCCCCAGGATAGGACTTTCCCAACGCACAGGAACTATTCCTCCTTTTTTCCCCAACACCCCGTTTGAGTTCATTATTGTAATTCCCTTGAGGGTCCGTGATGCCCGCCGACATGAACAGAAAGATCTCCAGGCACACATACCATTGGGGTCATAGCAGACAAAGGAGGAACCGTTCATGAAACAGGCAATGAAATTGATCATATGTGTCGGGGTTGCAGTGCTTCTTGGTGTGTTCGCGAGCAACGCCGCGTTTGCCGGCAAGACGCTCGTGGTGGCTGTGGGCGGCGACATTCCCACCATGAAGATGAAAGATGCCAAGGGCTCCCTCTCGGGCTACGAGATCGACATGATCCGGGCAGTCGCCAAGGAGGCGGGCGTGGATGTGAAGATCGTGGAGGTGCCCTGGAAGAACCTCTACAACGACCTGAATGCAGGCAAATACGATGCGGTGGCCGCCTCGGTGAGCATCACGCCGGGCAAGCAGGGCCGCTACGGCATGTCTGACCCGTACTTCACCACGGGACAGCTCCTGGTCGTGCCCAAGTCCAGGGTGAACGACTCGGTGAACGGGAAGAACATCGGCGTGTTCAAGCTGTCAAAGACTGCCGACAAGGTCAGGAGATCCGGCGCCAACCTCACCTACTACACGGTGGAGGAGACCTCACAGGCCTTCAAGGACCTTGCCAACGGCAACGTACACGGCATACTCTGCGATACCCCGGTAGCCGTCGGGTACACCACGGGGAAGTATGCAGGCAAGTTCTGCCTGTCCAATGACAATGAAGGATGCACAGCCGGGGCCGCCAGGGAGGACTATGGCTTCCTGGTGAAGAAGGGCAATGCGGAAACCCTGGACCTCATCAACAAGGGCCTGGCATCGGTGAAGTCCAAGGACATGGACGATGAGATCATGGGCAAGTGGTTCAAGGGAGCCGACGCCAAGGTCGCCTCGTCACTGGGCCAGAAGTCCTTCTTCGACTCTCTGTTCGCATCCGAGGTTCCCACCGGGGCTCAGAATTCCCCTGCTCCTGCGAAATAGGCCCCATACGATCATAAAATATCACAGGACGGGCGGGACTTTTTCCCGCCCGTTTCTCCTTGCCCACCTCCCTGCATGCCCGTTCAAATCACTGGAACCCGATCCCTCCCTCCTGCATCAAAAATTAATACTCCCAGTCCGAGGTTTCGATAAGTCATGCCATGAGGATCATTTATCTCACCGACATCCACGGCGACTTCGAGCGGGTCAAAAACCTGCTCTCCGAGACGGTGGCACACCTGTACATCATCGCCGGGGACCTCATCGACATCCCCTTCTACAACATGGAGACCTCCATCCGCTACCATGAGCTCCAGTCATACTTCCACGGGCTGCGCATGAAGATGGACGAGGAGGACAAGCTCCTGGAGGACTTCGTGGACGACCTCCTGGACAGCCCGGACATCACCGACGAGATCCAGGACAAGGGCACACGGTACCAGCAGTACACCATCCGGGCCCGGAGGGTCATGCAGCAGAAGTACAAGGTGCTCATGAACATCATCTCCATGAAGAAGAAGTCCCGGGTGTTCTGCCTCCCCGGCAACTACGACATGGACCTCAAGTACACCTCGCTCCACGACCATGACCTGCACCTCCACTGGTACAAGATCGACGACCTGCGCATCTGCGGATACGGGGGCGCGGAGGTCTGGACACCCGGCATCCCGGAACGGTACATCGTGCAGTACCAGGCCGGCATGGACGCCTACGGGAGGAGGAACGGGAAGCGCAACGAGATGTACCCCTTCTTCCGCATGGTCAAGCCCCACATCATCGTGGCCCACCAGCCCGCCTACGGGATCAACGACAACACCACCGCCGGGGGCGCCTTCGGCTCTCCGCTCCTGCGCACCTACTGCGACGACAACCCGGTCATGCTCTGCCTCACGGGCCACGCCCACGACTCCTGGGGGGTGAAGCTCCACGAGGGCACCCTGTATTTGAACCCCTCGAACTTCGGCCAGGTGACCGGACCCACCGGGGAGGTGACCGAGGGCGGGTTCTTCTACCAGATCGAGATCGACCACCTGAACCTCAAGAGCGTGACCTTCAGGAAGTTCCACGACGGCCGCGTATTCGACGTGGCGGACTACTACCCGAAAGGCGGGAAGTGGGTGGAGGAGATCATCGACCGCGAACGCCACGATGCCCTGAAAGACCGCCGGAACTACGACATGAAGGACGTGAAGTACTCCCACATCCCCGAGATCCAGCTCTTCAAGGAGATCCGGCAGTTCTTCCGCATGTACCAGACCCCGGAGACCGAGGAGCGGGTCGACAAGCTCGAGGAGGTGGTGGACCTCCTGGAGGACAAGCTCCAGGGGGAGATCGCCATGGACGTCATGGGCTCGGTGAACATGGGCATCTCACACGCGGGCAGCGACATCGACCTGGTGCTGTACCTGCGGTGCGGCACCGACTGCACGGACGGCCACAGCGAGTGCGACACCTCCCGGGAGACCCAGGCCATGATCAGGGAGCTCCTTGGCGGCAGGTTCGAGCCGCACTTCATGGATTGCATCGACCTCAACCGCGTGGAAAGGAGCATCGAGGAGAAGAACTTCGAGTGCGAGATCCTCCAGCGCTTCGTGGCATACCGGTCCATCTGCCGGCCCATCAACTACCGGGTCATCGCGCCCGTGGAGGACCTGCTGAACACGGACATGATCTTCCGGAAGGAGGTGGAGGGCAGCACCCAGAGCTATATCCAGATCTTCGCCCACACCTCAGAGCACGTGCGTTCGCTGAAGAAGTACGAGTCGCGGCTCAACGACCTGGGCATCAAGGTGCCCGAATCGGTGAAGCGCACCATCAAGCAGTACCTGAAGGAAGACTGAACGTTTCTCAGCTCCCGGTGTACGCGCGTCGAGCGCATCCCGGCCAGGGCCATCACGCCCCCCGGCTCACCCCTTGATCCCGCACCGGTAGTATGAGATGCTCAGGCCTGCATGGGCACATACATACACAAGTACCTCATCAACCCCCTGGGGTCGCTTCTCAGGCAGGGCATCACGCCGTCCAGGCTCGCCCTGAGCCTGGCCTGCGGTGTCACCATCGGCATCTTCCCCATCGTGGGCACCACCACTGCCATCTGCACCATGGCGGCCATTGCGTTCCGCATGAACCTCCTGGTGATCCAGCTCGGGAACTGGTTCGTCTACCCTCTCCAGTTCGCGCTCATCGTTCCGTTCCTCATCCTCGGAGAGAAGCTCTTCGGCAGTACCTCGAACCTGTCCCCTGCCCACGTGGCGGACCTCATGCGGACAGACATCATGCTCGCGGTGAGGACCGTTTCGCAGATGATCCTTCACGGCGCACTTGCGTGGGCCCTGTGCGCGCCCCTGGTGCTGCTCCTCTCCTACGCGGTCATCCTGCCGCTCATCAGGATCCTGCATTCCCACGTCGGTTCTGGACGCACCTCATGAGCACCCCCCCCCTGCAAGGCAATATCCTGCTCCACGTGTGCTGCGCTCCCTGCTCCACCGCGGCCGTGGAAAGGCTCGTGGAAGAGGGCTGGGGCGTGGTCCTGTTCTTCAGCAACTCCAACATCCACCCGGAGGAGGAGTATCGCCGACGCCTGGCCGAGGCCCACAGACTCGCCGGGACCATGCACCTCGAGCTCATCGAAGACGCGTACGACCACACCGCGTGGCTGGAGCACGTCCGAGGGCTGGAAAACGAGCCCGAGCGGGGCAGGCGGTGCATCAGGTGCTTCGAGTACAACCTGCGGCGCACGGCCCTCGCCATGGCACGCATGGGGCTCACCGGCTTCACCACCACGCTCACCGTGAGCAGGCACAAGTCTTCCCGGGACATCTTCGCCGTGGGCGCAGCGTTGCCCGGCTTCCTGGCCATGAACTTCAAGAAGAGAGACGGCTATGCCCGGAGTATTGCACTCAGTCGGACCCTGGGGCTCTATCGCCAGGGGTACTGCGGGTGCGAATTTTCTTTGGCAGCCTCCGTCATGAGGAAGAATCCAGCGCGATAACCTGTATCACCGCTCGTTCATCGAGATGAAAACATTGTGTTGCGAGGCCGCGACCATAATATGAAACAATATGCTGGAATAATACCGCACCAGCCTTTCCGCCGGAACACCGATCAGGTACAGGGCCTGGAGCGTCCAGTTGCGCACCATGGTGAACAGGATACCGTCTGCTTCCCACCTGCGCGCCGATGTCGCCACTGCATCGGGCAGCAGCACGATCCGGCCGCTACGCCTCTTCACCCGTTTCATGAGTTCCACATCCTCCATGAGAGGGATCTCCTGATACCCACCAAGGCTCTCGAAATAACGCTTGCGCATGAAGATGGCCTGATCGCCGTATGGCACGCGCGTCAGCCGATGCTTGAGAGACGCGCAGATGCCCGTCACGGTAAACACCCACCTGCGGTCCTGAAACCCCAGGGCGAACGCCCCGCCGACAACGCGTGCATCCTGCATAACCCGGGTGATTTTCCGCAACGCCCCGGGCGGCAGCAGGGTATCCGCATGCAGGAACAGCAGGATGTCGCCCGCGGGATCCCCGTCCACGACGATCACCTCGTAGGGCACGTCATGCGCGACATGCCCGAGCGAGCGGATCTGCCCTTCGATGTGCCCGGCTTCCTGATACACGGGGATGATAACGGAGACCATCACGCGACGTTCCCTCACCATCGGCAGCCCTGTTGCAGGATGAGCCGGGAACGGCGGTACGCTCTGAACGTCACACCTGTTGTCTGGTACCGATGATCGTTTCCGGGCTCCGCGCCATGCCGCATCCGTCCACTATAGCATCATTGCAGTCTGATGAGCAATTACGGTATATCCAGGTGAAGCGTCAGGCAAACCCTCACCCGGATCGACTCTCCGGGCTCCTGATGACATGCACCGCGGTTGCCTTGAACACCGCGACCACGGGTTTCCCTGTCTCCAGGCGCAGGTCGTCCATGGCCTGCTGGGTCACATGCGCGATAAGGGTGAACCCGCAGTCGATCTGTATCCTGAAGAGGAACCCGATGGCCTGTATCGTCACCACGGTTCCTTGGAACAGGTTCCGGGCGCTGGAGCCGTCCGTTTTTTTGGGGGGGAAGACCACGACGCTCTCCGGCCGTATGAAGCACGTGACCTGTTCTCCGGCGGGAAATGAGCCCGTGGCGCAGATGATCTGCCCGCACACCTCGACTTCGAGCACGCCCCTGCAGGAGCCATTCACCCTTCCCGGCAGCACGGTCTCCACACCCACGAAGGCCGCTACTGTCTCGTTCACGGGCTGGTGCATCACCTCTTCGGGCTTGCCCACCTGTACGATCCTGCCGCCGTCCATGACGGCGATCCGTTTCGAAAGCCGCAGGGCATCCATGCGGTCGTGGGTGGCCATGACGGCGCTTGTCTGCCGTACACGCATGACGTTCCCCAGGTCCTCGATGATGGCCTCCTTGGTGGGCGGGTCCAGGGAGGCGAAAGGCTCGTCCAGGAAAATGATCTCCGGGTTCGTGGCAAAGGCTCTTGCCAGGCTCGTCCGCTGGGCCTCGCCGCCCGATATCTTGCGCGCCGAGCGCGTCGCGAGGTGCGCGACGCCAAAGAGCGCTAGGTTCTCCTGGACCACGGGTCTGATCTCGGAACGGGACATGCCCCGGATCTTCATGCCGGAGGCCACGTTGTCGTACACCGTGGCGTCGAACAGGAGCGGCTCCTGGAAGACCATGGCCAGCCGCCTCCGGTAGTCGAGCAGGTCCGCGCCGTTCGTGACCGTGCGGCCGTGAAACCGGATCTCGCCCGCGCCACGCTTCAGCAGCCCTGCCAGGCTCAGCAGCAGCGTGGACTTGCCCGTGCCGTTGGGGCCGATGAGGGAGAGGAACTCTCCCGGCTGCACCGTAAGGTCCGGCACGTCGAGCACTGGTACGCCTCCACGGCTTACCTTGAGCCCCTTCACGGTGAGGATGGGCTCGCTCATCTCGGACGCTCCCGCTGCTGGATGCCGGTGAGGATGGCGTTGATGCAGAAGGTGAAGAGCAGCAGAATCACGCCCAAAGCGATGGCGATGTCGAAGTTGCCCTTGCCCGTCTCCATGACCGTTGCCGTGGTGAGCACCCGGGTGTACCCCTTGATGTTCCCGCCCACCATGATGGAAGCCCCCACCTCGGAGATGACCCCCCCGAACCCTGCCATGACCGCGGCCAGCAGGGGCAGCCTGGCCTCCTTGATGAGCATCCAGATCATCTGGATGCGCGTGGCGCCGAGCGCCAGGATCTGGAGCCTTAAGGCCTCGGGGAGCTTCTGGATGGAGGCGAGCGAGATGCCGGCGACGATGGGCGTGGCGATGACCGCCTGGGCGATGATGATGGCCGTGGGCGTGTAGAGGAGCTCGAAGAAGCCCAGGGGGCCGTTGCGCCACAGGAAGATGGTCACGAACAGGCCCACCACCACGGGCGGAACGCCCATGCCCGTGTTGATGAGGCTCACCACGAGCCTCCTGCCCGGGAAGCGGGTGAGTGCCACCACGGTCCCGAGCGAGATGCCGATGAACAGGCTGATGAACGTGGCGGTCCCGGAAACCTTGAGCGAGAGCCACGTGATCCCGAGCACCTCCGGGTCCAGCGTGAACAGGAGCCAGATTGCCTTCCTGATGCCTTCTAAGATCAGTTCCATGGGCCTGTCCTGAAAGGAGTCGGGCGGGCAGGGTCATCCCCGCCCGCCCCCTGATGTCTTACTCGTATTCCGGCTTGCCGGCATCCGGGAAGAAGAGCGGGCTGCCGTACTTGTCCACGCCGAAGGTGGTGATGATAGCCTGCGCCTCCTTGCTCACCATGAAGTCGGCAAAGGCCTTTCCTGCAGGGGCGTTCACCTTGGGGAACTTGGTGGGGTTCACGTCGATGACGTGGTAGACGTTCAGGAGAATGGCGTCACCCTCCACCAGGATGTCCAGGCCCAGGTTCTTCTTGAGTGCAAGGTAGGTGCCCCGGTCCGTGAGGGTGTATGTCTTCTTCTCAGCGGAAACGTTCAGCGTCTGGCCCATGCCGAGCCCGGTCTGCTGGTAGTACTTCTGGCCCTCGGGGTTGAGGCCGGATGCCTTCCACAGGTCCTTCTCCTTGGCATGGGTGCCCGAGTTGTCGCCCCGGGAGGTGAACACCGCGCCCTTGGCAGCGATCTGTTTCACAGCCTCGGCGGCGGACTTCATGCCCTTGATGCCTGCCGGGTCTGCGGGCGGGCCCACGATGATGAAGTCGTTGTGCATGACGAGCTTCCGGCTCACGCCGTTGCCCTCGGCCATGAACTTCTTCTCGGCGGCAGAGGAGTGCACGAGCAGGACATCCGCCTCGCCCTTGGAGCCCATGGCCATGGCCTGGCCCGAGCCCACGGCAATGGTCTTCACGAAGTACCCGGTCTTCTTCTCGAAGATGGGGATGAGCACGTCCAGCAGACCCGTGTCCTGGGTGCTGGTGGTGGTTGCCAGGATGAGGTTCTTCTGGGCCGCCTCGGCGGGAGAGCCCGCGACCAGGGCTGCCAGACACAGGGCCAGGATCCATACCAGTGACAGGTTACGCATCTTCATGATCTTCTCCTCTCATGTGTTCGCAGGGTCTACTGCTTCTTCTGCGCCTTGTACGCGTCGGACTCCGGGAAGAACAGCGGCTGGCCGTAGGTGTCCTTGCCGAAGTCCTCGATGATCTTCTGTCCCTTCTTCGGATCGGTGAGCCACTTCACGAAGGCAAGGGCCTCCTTGTGGTAGACCCTGGGGCACTTGGCCGGGTTCACCGGGATGAGCGAGATGTGATTCAGGAGTGCCTCGTCGCCTTCCACGAGCACCTCGAGCTTGATCTTGCCCTTGAGGGTGAGGAAGGTGGCCCGGTCGATGACTGTATACGAGGTCTTCTGATCGGCAAAGAGCAGCGTCGAGACATTCCCCTCGGATCCCTTCTCGTAGACCGTGTACCACGGGCCCGAGGGCTTGATGCCCGCGCCGTCCCACAGACCGAGCTCGGCCATGTGGGTTCCCGACTTGTCCCCGCGGCTGATGAAGAGTGCGGCCTTGGCGGCTATGGCCTTCATGGCCTCGGCGGCGGTCTTCATGCCCTTGATCCCGGCCGGGTCGGCTGCCGGGCCCACGATGACGAAGTCGTTGTACATGAGCGGGATGCGCTCCGTGCCGAAGCCCGCCGCCACGAACTTCTCCTCCAGGGCCTTGGCGTGCACCATGACGAGGTCCACGTTGCATCCCTCCCCGATCTTGAGCGCAGCGCCCGTGCCGGCGCCCACGTGCCGCACCCGCACCCCCGTCTCCTTCTCGTAGGCGTTCTCCAGGGCGGACACGATCCCGGCATCGATGGGGCCGATGGTGCTGGACATCAGGATGAACCCTGCGTCCTGTGCCTGCGAGAGCACGGGAAGACACATGAACAGACCGATAAGTACCGCTGTATACCCCTTCTTCATGATCCCTCCTCCATGTTTTGTTCAATCTGCCTGTCTGCGACAACTCCTCATAAAGAGGGCCCTCCCTCCGGACCCCTTCACCTCACACCCTGGCGCATGCCGGACTACGCACGCCCCTGAACACCCTGCGGGTACATGACCCTGCCGGTGTCCCGGTTGCTGTACCCCTTGAGCGCGCCGAGCAGGTCCTTGAAGCGTTCACACCTGATGAACTCCACAAAGGCCTGGACATGCCGGTCAAAGAACTCTTCCCTTTTCACGACGAGGTCGAAGCGCTCCTCGAAGATACGGGTGAACGCAAGTTTCGAATTCACGCTCACCGACTCGGAAGCCACCCCGAAGTCAGCGGAACCATCGGACACGTGACGTGCCGCATCGAAATGGGTGAACACCTCGGAATCGTACCCGGCAAGTTCCTCGGGCCCAACTCCTTCCTCCTCCATGATGTGGTCCACCAGTGCCCTCACACCGGAGCCCTTCTGCCGGTTCACGAACCGCATGCCCCTGCGGATGCATTCCTTCAGGGATATGATGGAGCTGTCTCTCGAGACGTACCCGATGTTCCGGTAGAACAGGTTGACCACCACCACCTCGTCCGGGTCATGGAAGTATTCGCCCAGAAAGGGAAAGGTGAAATCCCTGTTCTCGTGATCGTAGAGGTGGCTCGTGGCAAGGGTGCAGTAACCGTCCCTGAGCATCCTGATGCCCTCCCTGCTCCCCACGCTCGTGGAGAACAGGAGCAGGTCCGGCTCCATGCGGTGGAACATGCCCTGGGCCATGGCGATGACCGGGTCGTCGGAGCCACACAACAGGAGCACCTTCTTGCTGGCCAGCGACTTCCAGAACGACCTCTTCACCGAGCCCATGGCCTTTCCCCGGACGAACTCCTCGAGTTCCAGGCGGGGGAAGAGCCATTTCCCCGTCACCTTGGTGCCCGGGAGCTTTCCGTCCCTGAGCAAGGCGTAGAGTTTCTTTTCATTGATCTTGAGGAGTTTCGATGCCTCTCTGACGGTTAATAGCTCTTTTATTTCATCTGCCATGTCAGTTACTCCGAAAATATGGTTATATAATAACTGATAATTATAATCAACAACCATATTCCCCAGATCGGGTGGATCTCCCTGTTCATGTTCGTGGCAGAACTATTGGAGAGGATTCCGGGCCGGGGTACGTGGGGGGATGACGCCCCCGGGACGTGGTGTATATGCAGATCGACCCGTCCCCGCGGACAGGGACGGGTCGGTCGGAATCTTTGCCAGAAACCGGTTACTGCTCTGAGCCTGTGGCGGAAGACTCAGCCGGGGCGGCCTCGGGCTTGGCCTTGGGCTCCTTGGGTTCTTTCGGCGCCTTGGGCTCTTTGGGAGCCTTTTCTGCCTTGGGCTCCTTTGCCTCCTTGGGTGCCTTCTCGCCCTTGGGCTTCTTCTCCTTCTTCGGGGCAGGCGCCTCAGCGGGGGCCTTCTTGCCCTTCTCCTTCACCTCCGGCGCGACCTTCTTCTCTTCCCTGATGCGGGCCATCTCCACGATCTTCTCTTCCTTTGCCGTGATGGCCTTCAGCCGAGCTGCCGTATCCTTTACCTTGGCCTTGATCTTGCGGACCACGGTGTCTTTCGCAATCTCCTTCTCGCCGAGCCCGGATTCCTTCAGGACCGCCAGGCGCGCCTCGAGCTTCTTGCCCCAGTATGCCTTCTGATACTCCCTGGACGA
The DNA here is from genome assembly GCA_964572405.1 of uncultured Bacteriovoracaceae bacterium. GTDB lineage: Bacteria > Desulfobacterota > Desulfomonilia > UBA1062 > UBA1062 > MWEI01. Next base: position 12,213 of record CAZNGL010000018.1, on the reverse strand, counting down.
TTTCAACTTGGACGCCATTGCTGCTCCTTTCAACTCTTCACTTGTTCCGTAACGGGTTTAAAAGCACATATCCGCCCGTCTTGGCAAGGCTTTCTGTGTCTAGCACAGAATCATGGCCAATTCCAGCGTGAAGAAGGGTATTCCCTGCCGATCGCACCTCGTCAGAGAATGTATTCCTCCCTCGACCCGCCTTGTCTTTCTCGTGCTCAATCGTACTATACACAGTGACCCTGCTTTCACTCCACGACGTATCGCATCCCCTACAGGTAAAGGAGGTATCCTCGATGAAGGCGCTTGTACTGTTCTATTCCATGTATGGACACATCTACCAGATGGCCCAGGCCGCGGTGAAGGGTGTGCACGAGGTCAAGGGTGCCGAAGTGGACCTGAAACAGGTCCCGGAGACGCTGCCTGAAAACATCCTCGCGAAGATGGGGGCGCTCGAGGCCCGCAAGGCCTTTGCCCACGTGCCCGTCTGCGAGGTGGGCGAACTCGCGGACTACGACGCCATCATCTTCGGGGCACCCACGCGTTTCGGCAACATGTGCGGCCAGATGCGGCAGTTCCTCGACGCCACGGGCCAGCTCTGGTCCAGGGACGCGCTGGTGGGAAAGGTGGGCAGCGTGTTCACGGGCAGCGGCACCCAGCACGGCGGCCAGGAGTCCACCATCCTGAGCTTCCACGTCACCCTGCTCCACCTGGGCATGATCGTGGTGGGCCTGCCGTACTCCTTTGAGCTGCAGAAGGACATCCACGAGGTCACGGGGTGCTCCCCCTACGGGGCGTCCACCATTGCGGGCGGCGACGGCAGCAGGATGCCGAGCACCCACGAGCTCAGCGGGGCACGGTTCCAGGGGAGGCACGTGGCCGACATCGCGGCCAGGCTGTTCGGATAGACACTGTAGACGGAAGCGACCCTCAGCCGCGCAGCCTCTTCCTGAGCTCCTTGATGAGCGCCAGGCAGACCTGGTTCGCGTCCGCCACGATGGCCACGTCGGCCATCTTCATCATGGGGGCGTTGGGGTTCTTGTTCACCGCGATGATGAACCCGGCGTCTATGATGCCCGCGGTGTGCTGGATGGCGCCGCTGATGCCGAAGGACAAGAGCACCTTGGGCCTGATGTGCCGGTCGGCCTGGCCCACCAGGGTGTCCTCGTCCGCCCACCGGGCATACACCACCGGCCTGGTGGCGCCCACCTCGCCGCCTAAAAGCCGGGCGAGCTCGAACAGGTTCCTGAACTTGGCCTTGCCCCCCATGCCCCTGCCGCCGCACACCACCACGGCCGCATCCTCGAGCTTCTGGGTGAGAGGGGGCCTGTGCTCGTAGCCTGTGAGCCGGATGCGGTCGGCCGGCAGGTCCTTTGGCAGGGGAACCCTCACGATCTCGCCAGATGCCTCGTAGTTGTGGGGGATCTCCTGGAAGACGCCCGGCCTCACCGTGGCCATCTGGGGGCGCTTGTTGGGCGTCACGATCTTGGTAAGGAGATTCCCCCCGAAGGCCGGTGCGGTCTGCACGAGCAGGCCGTCGCCATTCACGTCGAGCCCCACGCAGTCCGCGGTGAGCCCGGTGCCGAGGCGTTTGGCAACCCTTGGGGCGAACTCCCTGCCGAAGGAGGTGGCGCCCACGAGGATGATCTCCGGCCGGTACTGCCGGGCGAGGCGCTCCATGAGGGTCACATACCGATCAGAGGAGTAGTTCTCCAGGGTCTCGTCCTCCACCAGGTAGACCTTCTTCGCGCCGTGTGCGATGTACTCGCCCACCCATTCATCGGTGTTGCAGCCGAACACAATGGCGCACACCGTGGCATCCAGGGGTCCCGCGAGGTCTGTGGCCCGGGAGATGAGCTGCAGGGTCACCCGGTTCTGGAAGTAGTTCCGGTAGTCGCCGAAGACCCAGATCTCGGGTTTTCCGTTTCCCATGCCCTATCCCCTGCCTTCCCGCTTGATGTCTTTCCTGATGATTCCGCCTATCATGGTGTCGAAGCGCTCGAACAGGTCCTCCACGATCTTCTTGGGAGCGCCTTTGAGCACGATGTTCTGCTTCTCAGCCCTTGGCGCATACACGTCCAGGATCTTGGTAGGGGAGCCCTTGGTGCCGATGGCCTCCGGGTCCAGACCCAGGTCGGACGCGCTCACGGTGAGGATGTTCGCCTCGCCGAAGGCGTCCTGGAGGCCCGAGAGCGCCACGTAGCGCGGCGCGAAGGCGTGGGTGTTCACCGTGACCAGGCAGGGCAGGTCAGCTTCCAGGGTCTCGAGAAAATTGTCAGATACCCGCCGGATCTTCACCGTACGCCCCTTGACTTCGAGTTCGTCCGCATAGGTGATCACGGGGATCCGGAGCTCCTCGGCCAGCTGGGGGCCCACCTGGGCGGTCTCGCTGTCCGTGGTGTGGCACCCGGTGAGGATGAGGTCGAAATCCGCGCAGAAGATCTCGATGGCCCGGGCCAGGATGGAGGACGTGACGTTGGTGTCGGCCCCTGCCATGGCCTTGTCGCTCAGCATGAGGCACCGGTCCGCCCCCAGGGCGATGGCCTCCCGGAGGATCTCCTCGGACATGGGCGGCCCCATGGAGACGGCCGTGATCTGCCCCCCGCAGTGCTGCTTGATGGTGAGCGCTGCCTCCAGGGCGTGCTTGCAGGCAGGGTTCATCATGCCTTCTGCGAGGTCGCGGCGGAGCGTCCCGCTCTTCGCGTCCCAGGGCAGGTCACTGGCCATGGGCACCTGTTTCATGCATACGATCATCTTCACCATCGCGTCATCCCCTGCCCTCAGGTCAGCTCGCTCAGGACGGACCGCGAGATGACGAGACGCTGGATCTCGCTGGTCCCTTCATAGATCTCCGTGACCTTGGCATCCCGGAAGTACCGCTCCACATCGTACTCCTTGCTGTACCCATACCCGCCATGGACCTGGACGGCCTTGCCCGTCACCGAGGTGGCGATCGTGCTGGCGTAGAGCTTGGCCATGGCCGCCTCCTTGCCGAAGGGCCTGAGAGCGTCCTTGAGTGCGCACACCCGGTACACCAGCAGCCTCGCCGCGTCGATCTCCACCGCCATGTCCGCCAGCAGGTTCTGGATGGACTGGAACGTGGAGATGGGCTTTTTGAACTGCTGGCGCTCCTTGGAATACTTCACCGATGCCTCGAAAGCCGCGTTCGCGATGCCCACGGCCTGGGCCGCGATGCCGATGCGCCCGGTATCCAGCGTCTCGAGAGCAATCTTGATGCCGTCTCCTATCCTTCCCAGGAGGTTCTCCCTGGGCACCCGGCAGTCCTCGAAGAACAGCGACGAGACCGGATTCGCCCGCATGCCGCAGAGGTCCTCGATCTCGCCCACGCTGTAGCCGGGCATGTCCCGCTCCATGATGAACACGCTGGCGCTGCGGGTGGGATTCGCCGCGTCGGTCACGGCGAAGATGAGCGGCAGGGCGCACACCCCGCCGTTGGTGACGAAGATCTTGGTGCCGTTGATGACGTAGCCGTCACCCGAGGCCACGGCATGGGTCTCCACGCCCGCGGCGTCCGAGCCCGCGTTTGCCTCGGTGAGGCAGAAGGCGCCGATGCACTCGCCGCTGGCAAGCCTCCTCACGAACCGCTCCTTCTGGTCCTCGGTGCCGAACTGCAGGATGGGGTAGATGCCCACGCTGTTGTGCACGGTGACGCACAGGCCCATGGCGCCGCTCACCCGGGAGATCTCCTCGATGGTGATGGCATAGCTGATGCTGTCCAGGTCAGCGCCCCCGTACTTCCGGGGTACCTGGAGGCCGAAGAAGTTCAGCGGCCGCATCTTCTCCACCACCTCCCAGGGGAAGCGGGCGTCCCGGTCCACATCGTGGGCGATGGGGCCGAGCTCGGCCTCGGCAAACTCCCGGACCGCCTTGCGGACCAGCTTGTGTTTCATGCAGGGGTCAAGTCTCACGTAGGGTGCTCGCTCGTTCTGTTCAGTCGCTTCTGGTAAATTTCGCCGCTCACGACAACGGCTTGGCGCGCACCATAGCGTAAAACATGGGAAAACTCAAGGGGCACCAGGAGATGCGCTCGCGGGCGGGATACCCGATCCTTCAGCGCAGTTTCCTGATCTTGGAGGGATGGGGGCCTGTCTGGACAGCCCGTGACGAGGAAAAGCTGTTGCGCTTCTTTTTGGCCCGGTACATGGCCTGGTCGGCCCGTTTCAGGAGCGTTTCCGCATCATGGCCGTCGTCAGGGTACGTGCTGATGCCGATGCTGGGGGTCACGAAGTCGATCTTCGTGCCCTGGATATCGTAGGGCCTGCCGAGGGTCTTGATGATCCTTTCGGCAAGCCTTTCAGGGTTCGGCCTCGATGTGCCGCCGATGATGATGGTAAATTCGTCTCCGCCCAGCCTGCTGACATAGTCCGTATCCCTCAGGATGCGCCTCAGGCGCGACGCAACCTGCACCAGGAGCCTGTCACCGGTCTCGTGGCCGTAGATGTCGTTGACCTTCTTGAAGTGATCCAGGTCGATGAACAGGACGGAGCGGTAGTTCTCATGCCTTCGTGCCTCCCTGATGGCCTCGTCGAGCTTTTCCAGGAAGGCCTTCCTGTTGTGGAGACCGGTGAGGGCGTCGTGATAGGCGAGGTATGCCAGCTCCTGCTCGGAGCGCTTCCTGTCGGAGATGTCCCGGATGATTCCGCAGAAACCGGTGGGTTCGCTGTTCCTGTCGCGCAGGAGAGAGACCGATGTCTCCACGTAGATCCTCGTCCCGTCCTTCTTCATGAGCTCCCAGTCAAAGGTCTTCGTGGGCGTGCCCGTGACGAAAACGCCGTGGAAGGTCTCGAAGACCCGGCGGGCGTTGGCCTCGTCCATGAGTCTCTTGTAGTTGAGGCCCATGAGCTCGTCAGGCTGATACCCGATGTGCGCCGGGATGACGTCGTTGAAGAAGGTGAATCTTCCCCCCAGATCCACTTCGAAGTACCCGTCCTCTATGGAATCGAGGATGGTACGGAACCTGATTTCGCTCTCGATGAGCGCCTGCTCCGTCTCGAGGACATCGGTGACATCCTTGGCAATGCCCCGGATGGTCCTTGTCCCGTCGGGCCTGACGGCGAGCAGGTTCTTGTGCTCCACGATGCGCCTCCGCCCGGCCTTGTTGATGAGCGGGATCAGACCCTCGTCCCGCCCGTTCTCCACCACCCGGTCGAGGTATCCCTGGAAATGGGCCCTGTCCCTGTCCAGGAGAAGGTCCTTCACGTTGAGGCAGAGCATCTCCTCTCTGGAGTATCCGAGAAACCCGATGAACCTGGGGCTGACCCCGGTGAAGTTGCCCTCGAGGTCGTGCTCGAAGATGAACTCGTTCACGCTCTGGTAGATCTCGTTGAACTGCTCCGGGTCTTCACAGGAGATATGCTCGAACTCGGCTATCCTCTTCTTCAGGGCCGCCCTGGTTTGCCGCTCACCCATCTCGTCCGCCTCCGGCATCACCGCCCTGGGTCCACGGTGGAAGCGTTCCAGAGCAATGCCTTCTGGGCACTGCAGCGCACGGGTTCGGCCCCATACAGGTTCCATGTGGGGAAAACAGGGTGTCCCGGGGCATGGGGGGGCACACTGCAGGCCATGCACCCTGGCCATTGGGCGGTGTTCCGCGATCCATCGTTCCCTCCATGCATGTACATCAATTGAATTACTCCATATATCGGATCGTCTGCAGTGAAACATTATGCCGATCCTTCCCTGCCGGATAATTCATCATGATCGGCGATTTTCAGTAATTAATTCCTTGAAATACCCGTTTCATCCGGAAGTGCAAATGATTTCAAGGATTCAGGTACAGGTTTGCAACTATATGAAATTGCGTGTGCTATTTTTTTCAAGGAATGAAAGACCAGCCCCTTGACTTGGTGTGACTGGATCTTATCATATGGAACAAGCCTTGGGACTACATTTCAAAGGGATGACATCCCATAGACCCTCGCTTGAAATGTACCCGAGGCTTTTTTCTACCCGGTTGATTTTCTTCTGATATCAGGTAGTTTTGCCCTTTTTCTCGTCGAATCTCCGGGACATCCGCGCACATGAAGCACACGTCAAGCCCGGGCATCTTGAGGAACCCGGACGTTCATCTCCCCCGCCGCGGCATGCGGCCCTTTCCGTAGAGCCCGTCGAGGACCCTCCTGATAGATGAATTCCTCTGTTTGAGGACCTTTGACCCCCTGGTGATCTTGCACAGGCTGATCCGATACCTGGAGGCGATGTCTCTCTGGGTCTTTCCCTTGTGGAGCTCCTTGAGGAGCTGCCACCGCAGGGCAAGGTCCCTGAGCTCCTTGGGGGTGAAGATCTCCTCGAAAAACGCCTTCATCTCGTCGTAATCCGTGATCCCGGCAAAGACCTTCTCCAGCTCGCCGCCTGATTCATCGGGAGATCGGGGGTTTCTCATGGGGGAAACCTAGCCGAAAGGCCGCTCGCCTGTCAAAGTCTTTTTGATCCACCCTGTCCCTTCCGGCGCACAGGTCTCTGCAGGTACTGTTTGACACCACAGGGATCATCCCGTACATCATGTCCATTGACCCTTCCCCCAGGAGACATGGGCATGAGACTGGTTTCGTGGAACGTGAACGGCCTTCGCGCAGCCATCAGGAACGGGTTTCTGGACAGCGTCGCATCCATGAACCCGGACATCCTGTGCCTCCAGGAGACGCGCGTCTCTCCCCACGAGATCAACGTGGGCCTCCCGGGCTTCCACCAGTTCTGGAACACGGCGCAGAAACGGGGTTATTCGGGGACGGCCATATTCAGCAGGACCGAGCCCCTGGGCGTTTCGTACGGTCTCGGCATGGCAGAGCACGATGCCGAGGGCCGCGTCATCACCCTGGAATACGAGGAGTTCCACCTGGTGAACGTCTACACCCCCAATGCCCAGCATGAGCTGACGCGCCTCGATTACCGGCAGCAATGGGATGCAGCCTTCCTGTCTTACCTCGTCAGGCTGGAACGGACCAGGCCAGTGATCTTCTGCGGCGACCTGAACGTGGCCCACAGGGAGATCGACCTGAAGAACCCAAAGGCGAACGAGCACAACCCGGGCTTCACCCTCGAGGAGCGGACCGGATTCGACCGATACATTGCGCACGGGTTCATCGACACCTTCCGGGAGTTCAACCAGGAACCGGACAATTACACGTGGTGGTCCTACCGGTTCCGCGCACGGGAAAAGAACATCGGGTGGCGCATCGACTACTTCTGCATCTCAAAGGCCCTCAGGCCTGCCCTGAAAAATGCCTCCATCTACAAGGAGATCTACGGCTCGGACCACTGTCCGGTGGGCATCGAACTGGACCTGCCCTAGCCTCTGCCCGCAGGACTTCTCACGCCTCACCCTCACCTCGCCGGACTTCCTCACACCAGGAAACGATCCTGTCGCGGATGGCATCCCGTATGGCGCGCACGCCTTCCATGATCTCCTCGCGGGTTCCGGAGAGTGCGGCAGGGTCGGGAAAGCTCCAGTGGATCTGCCGGATAAGGCCGAGGAACACTGGACACTTCTCCGCAGCGGCCCGGTCGCACACGGTGATAATGAAGGAGAACACCTCGCCCGACTTGTACACGTCGTACACGCTGCGGGGACGGCTTGCCGATATGTCGATCCCCGCCTCGCGCATGGCCTCGACGGCGAGCGGGTTCACCGCATCCGAGGGACTGATGCCCGCGCTCTGCGCCTCGAACAGGGACGGGCATACGTGGTTGAGCCAGGCCTGGGCCATCTGGCTTCGGGCGCTGTTGTGCCCGCACACGAACAGCACCTTGTACGAACCAGGCATGGCTGCATAACCCCCGGGGTCCTACCAGCTGAACTTCTCCCGCGAGACCTTTCTCTCATCGATGCCCAGGGAGGCGAGCACCTCCAGGGTGGAGTCCATCATGGGCGGCGGGCCGCAGAGGAAGAAGGCGGCACCCGGGGCAACCCCGTACCGTTTGAAAACCTCCGCGCCGACCCTGCCCGCCTCGAAGCGCACCCGGGGGAAGTCTTCCCGGAAATGCCTGCTCACGTCCTCGTCGCGGCTCAGGTTGTAGATGACCTTCAGGTCCAGGAGCCTGGTCATGTCCCTGATCTCTTCCGCGCACAGGACGTCGTCGATGCCCTTGTTGGACCAGAAGAGCCTGACCCGGTTGGCTGCCTTGACATTCCGGAAATGGCGCAGGACGCTCAGGAAGGGGGTGATGCCGACGCCCCCCGCGATCATGACGATGTCCGGCTGCGCATCGATGTCCCTGCAGAAGATCCCCAGCGGCCCCATGCACTTCACCGGAGCTCCAGGCGACAACTCGGGGATGGCCGAGGTGAACCTGCCGATCCTCTTTATGGTGAACCGCAGCAGCTCATCCTCCGGAGCGCACGAGATGGTGAAGGGGTGAGGCTCGCTCCACCCGTCGGGCCGCATGATCCTCAGGGAGGCGAACTGCCCGGCCTTCCTCTGCCTGAACTTCTCGTCCGAACCTTCCAGGTACAGCGAGTTGATGTCATGGTTCTCGGGCACCACCCGCGCCACCTTCCACAGGTTTTCCCGGTCCTGGTTGGTTTCCGGTGTGGTCATTGCATCTCCTCCTTTCATGAAGAACCGCTGCGTGTCATGCACCGGCGCATGCTTGTCTTTATAACCTCAATATGGCTGTTCGCGCAACGAAAGTCGACGGGACGAGGGACGAGCTGCGCTGGGAGATATTCAGAAAAAAATGTTGTATGCGGGACAGGCACCCATGCCCGTCCCGATTTCAGGACTCTGCCTTGAAAGCGTTCTTCTCGGGGGATGGGGCCGACCTCAACCGCCGTCAAGCCCGTGGTGCTCGCGCTCCCTGAACCATCCGTGGGGGTTCTTCAGGTACTCCTCGATGTTCTTGAGATGGATGAAGTTCTCGCGCTCCGAGAGCTCGATGGCCTTGAGCACCTCCCGGTGGGCCGGGTCCTTGACGGCGTCATAGGACCGGGACAGGAACCGCGTGGTCTTCCGGACGAACCGGGCCGCGATATCCATGGCCGTGATGTCGTCGAAATCGGCCAGGGCCTTGTCCATGGAGCTGGAGAGCTTTTCCTCGTAATCGTCGAAATCGGCCAGGGCGACGCTCACCGGGTCGCTCTGCCCCGGGGAGCTGTCCGGGGATGCGATCTGGGCGCGCAGGTCATGGAGGCTCTTGCAGTGCGCCGTGCCCTTTTCGGCATAATCCCTGAACACTGCCTTCCCCAGCGGGCTCTTGATCCGATCGGCCAGACGCCGGAAGAATGCCACCTCCCGCCGCTCGCTCTCAAGCACCTCTTCGATGATGTTGATGGTGTCAGCGTTGTGCATGGAAACCTTCCTTTCACAATGGAACCGTCATTGCAATCCGTAACCCATCATAGCAAAATCATGAATGGAAATAAAGGATTTTTTCACAATTATTTATCCGTACCGGTTTCCACGATTTCCGCAGGGTTGATACGGCAAAACATACCGGTCATTTCCCCATGGTCGGGGTGGCATCACCGGTATCTCGGGAGGTCCCTCGTCTCCTCGAAGTAGGCCTCCACACCGATCTCACCCATGCGCGCGTTCATTTCCTCCCACCTGCGCCTGAGGTCGCCATCGAAGGTGATCTTTTCGCAGGGGAAGGCAGCGCACTGGAAGCAGAAATCCACTTCCTTGTCTTTCGCGCATGCAGGCACGATGCACCCCGGGTACCTGCATGCGCCGGCGCGGCATCCGGGGCAGGCGGCCCCTGCCAGGTGGGAGAGGATGTCCCTGAACTGCGGATACCCCCCGAAGACCGGCTGGAAAGCGGAGAACCTCTCTGCGTAGCGGTCAAAGGACCCCAGGAGCTCCCTGAGCCGCACACTCAGCTCACGGATCTCCCCGCTGCTGCTGGCAATGCACTTCCTGCAGTTCAGGCCGCATGGCGCAAGGTGTTCGAGTATCTCTTCGTAGTCCATGTGCGTACCCCCTCGTCTTTGTCAATCGATCCTGAGCACCTTGGCACCCCGGATGATGCGCCGCTTCAGCTCCATGAGGGCCGTGTTCGCCTCGTCGAGACCGTATTCCTGGACCTCCGGCAGAATGGGGATCTCTGCAGCCAGCTCCAGGAATTCTGCGATATCCGCCCTTGCCACGTTGGCCACGCTCCTGAGCTCCTTTTCCATCCAGAGGTGGCCCGGGTAGTCGAGCCCCAGCAGCGCGTCCTTGTCGGCATCTTCCTTCCGGATGGCATTGATCACGAGCCTGCCGCCCGGCTCGAGATTCGCAAGGGCCTCCACGATGGGCCTCCACGCAGGCGTGGTGTCGATGATGCACCGGAGCCGCTCGGGCCCCCGGTCCGTGGTGTCCCCGGCCCAGGAGGCACCCAGGGACAGGGCGAACTCCCGCTCCCCGGGGCTCCGGGCAAAGACGTGCACCCGGGAGCCGGGAAAGCGGTGGCGGACCATCATGAGCACCAGGTGGGCGGAGGCGCCGAACCCTGTGAGCCCCAGGGACTGGCCGTTCTCCAGCCCTGAGAGCCGCAGCGAGCGGTACCCGATGGCCCCTGCGCAGAGCAGGGGCGCTGCCTGGGCATCGGTGAAGATGTCCGGGACGGGATGGGCGAAGTCCTCGGGCACGCACAGGTACTCTGCGTACCCGCCGTGCGCGTCGCGCCCCGTTGCCCTGAACCCGGGGCAGAGGTTCTCGTACCCGGCGAGGCAGGACGGGCATTTCCCGCAGGCGCTGAAGATCCACCCCACCCCCACCCGGTCATTGATGCAAAAACGCCTCGCATCCCGGCCCATGCCGGCCACCACCCCCACCACCTGGTGGCCCGGAACCACCGGAAAGACGGGAGGCGGCGTGCGCCCCTCTATCTCGTCCAGTTCGGTGTGGCACACCCCGCACGCGCGGACGCGGATGAGGACCTCTCGTTCGCCCGGCACGGGCATGGGCATGTCCACGCGTTCCAGGGGGGCATCGGTCGTGGTCAGATCACAGATCCTGTTCAGGACAAAGGCCTTCATGGGTCCTCCTGAGACTCTGGGTTTGTGTATTATAATGGACGATCTCGGGCAAGTCACCAGGTCCCTTGCCGGGAAGGCCCCCTTTCGTTGACAGCGGGCATGCTTGCCGGTAAGATGCATGCCGGAATGAATGGTTTTCGCTGGAATGACATCTCTCAAGAAGGTGTCCCACGATACACAAGGAGGGAGCGAATGAACAGTCTTCCGAAGAACTTTTCAGCAGCCCGCATGTGCACTGTCCTGGTCCTGTCCGCCGTCATGGCTTCCTGCGGAGGGGGCGGCGGTGGAGGGGGCGGCGGGGGCGGCGGCGACACGGTGGTTTTCCCGGACGTGTACAACTACAGTTTCGCCGTGGACGCACTGGACCCCTTCACCATCAGCAGCTTCAATACCCAGGGAACGGGGATCACCCTGGGAACCATCAGGCCGCTCGTAGGCACCTATGCCATGGAGAGCGGCGAATGGTCCCTGGGGACTGGCTGTCTCGTCAATGTGAGGAATGTCCAGTGGCAGGCCCCCGACGACACCTTCACCATCTCGGTCACGAATGAACTCGTCGGGACCATCGGTGAAAAACCGGATTCCGGTTCGTTCCAGGTGAGCGGCGGATCGACCCCCATCATCGTCGCCATCACGGCCCAGGGCGTCACCCTCAACGGATCCGCCTACACCTGGGATGATTACCTCTCCCTGTACGCCGACCCTACTGAGAACCTCTGGAGACGGGAGGGCGCTCTGGCCGGGCTCATCATCACCCTTCTCCAGGAGGAGATCGCCTTCTCCGCCGACACGCTGAGCCTGATCGAAACGAACAAGGCTACCCTGGGGATCCCCCAGGATCTCGTCTACGCCGGGTCCACCTTCCCGGGCACCCCGCCCGCCAGCCTCCCGGCCACCGGAAGCCGCACCCTCTCCTGGGACGAGGACACCGGAGGCCCGGACGTGGGTCCCGGGGACAACTTCTCCTGGAACTTTGACTGGTTCTGGTCCGACGATCCCGCGAGCGACCTGGACTATCTATACCACGGCGAGATCTCCCTGCTGGGCCTCCTCGAGTACGAGGACGAGAGCGGAGCGGACGTGCTCATCACCGAGATGGGCTTCCTCCCGGACGGGGCCAGTGCCGGCGGCATCTTCTACGACGGGTTCCACGTCATGGTCACCGAGAAGATCGCCCCCGACCAGGTGGTCATCGACAGCGACGACTCCCTCGTCTATGACGGGGGGTACACCATCGTGTTCTCCGA
>CAZNGL010000017.1:0-32558 GCA_964572405.1 uncultured Bacteriovoracaceae bacterium | reverse complement strand
TGCGCACCATGGTGGGCTGGAACATCGAGATCATGTTCATGTTCGCCATCCTGGGAATCATCTTCTACCACACGCTCACCGAGGGCAGGAAAGTGAAGATCCTGGGCCTGCCGGAGATGTGGTTCTGGGCCATCGGGTACTCGATCTTCTGCGTCTTCGTGGAGTGCCTGCTGAACATCGGCGGCCACCTGGTCTGGGAGTACCCCTGCTGGTACCTGTCGCCCAAGGGCGTCCCGCTCATCTTCCTCATCGGGTACTTCCACTTCTTCTGCGCCGCCATCTGGGTGATCACGCGCAAGACCATGAAGGCCAAGATCTCTCTGCTGATCTTCTTCTACGCGGTGCCCATCGTCATGAACGTGATCGCCTACGCCTCGGGCTGGAGGTACTGAGGGGAAGGCTGTTTTAAGGGGAATACAGGGTCGGAGGGTCTCTGCGGGGATCCCTGAAGCCCTTCTGCACTGGCAGTGTGCCCGCCCTGAACCCGTGCGGGTCTCCCCGCGCCTTCAGCCCCGGTGTACGATGGAGTCGTTCAGGGCCTCCACCACGCCCTTGATCCACTTCTTGTTCTTGCTGGACAGGGGCCGCGACTCGCCGGACGATGAGGTGATCAGCACGTGGTACTGTGATTTCTGCAGGGCATACCAGGCGGCGCCCAGGGCGATGCACGCCGCGGCATAGGGCGCCACGGTCCTGCCGAAGAACAGGCCGACGATGCCCGTGAGGATGAGGAAGGCGGGGACGAGGCGCGAGGGCTTGTCTTCATCGAGCTTGATGGAGGTGATGTTCCTCATGGCAAAGACCTGTTTCGACACGATGAAGCGGGCGTTCGTCACCGTGACGTTGCCCTTGCTGTAGAAGACCTTTTCCGGCTTATTCCCTCCCCCGCGTTCCACTCCATGCCCCCTTCCTGCATGGCCGCCAAAGGCGTGCTGCATCTCGGAGAGAATCACTGATGCACGCTCGATCCACTGCAACCCAGATAGCATGACTTTCCAATAAAACCAATACAGAACATGCATTTGAGCGCCAGGCCTCTGATGTGTTCGGCCTTTGACGAGCCTGTCCGTAGTGACCTTTCCCGGGAGGTGCCTCTTCTTGACCTGTTCCTAGTTCTTCTCAATGAAGCGCCGGGCCTTCAGGATGCAGGAAGACAGGAAGAACAGGTCGCAGACCAGGGCGATGAACATGGTCACGGCCAGCAGGAACCCGAAGTCCCTCGACGGCTGGAAGTCGGAGAAAACCACCACCGAGAACCCGGCCATGTTGATGAGCGAGGTGAAGATGACCGCCTTGCCCACCATGATGGTGGCGCGGCGCATGGCGCTGTGCACCGTGTGGGTCCCGTCCGCGTACTCCTTCCGGAAGCGCGAGATCAGGTGGATGGTGTCGTCCACCGCGATGCCCAGGGCGATGGACGAGATCATCACGGTGCCCACGTTCAGGTGGATCCCCATCCACCCCATGATGCCCAGGATGAGCACGATGGGGATGATGTTCGGGAGGATGGAGAGAAGCCCGAACTTCACTGACCACAGGATGAGGAAGAGAATGCCGAAGACCAGGACGAAAGAGAGCGTGATGGAGCGGATCTGGCTATCCACGATGTACTTGTCCAGCATGCTCAGCAGGTACGACGACCCGGTGATGGAGAGCTTCACCCCTTCCACGCCGGCATAGGCGCTGCGGGCCTTGTCCATGATGATGCCCGAGATCTTCCTGCCCTCCTCGGAGCTGCTGTAGGAGAGCTTCACCGAGACCCTCGCCTTGGAGAAGTCGTTGTTCGATATCCGCTCAAGCTCCTCGGTCCCGGTCTCGGAGAAGCTGAAGAGCATGAGTTCCTGGGCGATGAGCTCCCTTGAGTCCGGGACCCGGTAGGCCTGCGGGTCGCTGTCGTTCAGGGCCCGGTTCAGGGCCTTCACGTAATCGGCCAGAGAGATGACCTTCCTCACCTGGGGCAGGGTCCGGATGTCCCGGCTGAGCGTGTCCATGCGGGCCAGGATCTCCGGCTGCTTCATGGCCTCGGGTTCCCCCTCGACGATGACCTCCATGGTGCCGATGCCCGAGAGCTCCTTGTCCAGGATCTCGGCATTGACGTTCATCTCGCTGTCGTCCGGGAACCACTCGAGCTCGTTCGTCTCGATGGTGATCCTGGTGATGCCGGCGATGGCCACGGCCACCGCCAGGGCCGTCATGAAGAGGATGAGCGTGGTGTGCCGCTCGTTCACCCGGTTCACCAGGGCCAGGAGGTGGCCCCAGAACGGGTGGGGGACCCTCCGGGTGGCGCGGGAGAAGGTGAGGAGCAGGGGCACGGTGCACACCGAGATGAAGAAGGCGAACAGGATCCCTGCCGCGGACACGAGCCCGAAGTGCCGCACCGTACTTATGGAGCTCGTGGTGAGCGACAGGAGGCCGAACGCTGTGGTGATGGCGGTGTTGAAGCAGGGCACGGTGATGTAGGTGAGCGTGTTGATGTAGGCGCGCCTTCTGCCCGAGGACTCCCTCACCTCGTCGTAGTACTCCATCATGTGGATGGTGTTGGACACGGACAGGATGATGATGAGCGGCATGATCATGCCGCTGAGCGCGTTGAAGGTGTAGCCGAGGAGCGAGTAGAGCCCCATGGTCCAGCACAGGCTGAGCGCGATGACCGAGACCGCGATGGCGATCTTCCACGCGGAGCGGAACAGGGAGAAGATGATGGCGATGACCACCAGCAGCCCGATGATGGGGAGCACGGTCCCGTTCTGCTCCGACACCTTGTTGAATTCGTTGTTTACCATGATGTCGCCGGACAGGAAGGTCTGCACCCCCTCAGGCCTCCCCCGGGCCATGATGTCCTCGATCCGGGCGATGGTCTCGGTGGTGGTCCTGGCGTTCATGTCGTCGAAGACCAGGACGATGGTGGCGAGCTTCCCGTTCCTTGAGACCAGGTTGCCCACGAAGAGCTCGTCGGTGAGCGCCTGCTCCCTGATGGTGCGGGGGTCCGCGGTGTCCACGTCCTTCAGGAGGGGGTTTACCTCGATGCCCGCTTCACTGCCCGCGATCTTGTTGGCATTGGCCATGCTGTAGGCGTGCTTCACCAGGGTGATCTCTTTGAGCTCCCGGGTCTTGTTCTTGAGATAGGTGAGGACCGGCGTGGTGAAGAGGTCCTCCGACCTCACCGCAACGATGAGGTACCTGCTGCCCTCGAAGGTTTCCCGGAAGGTCTGGTAGCTCACCGAGACCGGGTCAGTGGGAGAGAACCACGAGCTGATGGTGTTGTCCATCTCCACCCGGATGGACAGCCCGAAGAACACCGTTACGGCCAGGACCAGGCCGAACAGCGCGTAGCGGAGGCGGAACAGGAGCTGGGCGAATCGTTCCATGGCTGTATTCTTCGGGAAAGGCCTCGGCCCCCGCGCACCTCCTTCAGAGAACCTGCCCTAAGCGGGCCAGGACAATGCAGACATGTATACACTACATTCCTGGAGGAAAGACAGGGGAAAACCACGTTCTCTCCGGGGTGAAAAACGGGTATGGTGGGGTCATGCCACCCGGAGGAGCAGCCCTGAAGACCCGGCCGCGAGCATACAGGACCACCGACGAGCCCGTGAAGGGGGCGCTCTGCATCCTGGGGGCGTCGTTCATGTTCGCGGTCCTCGGGGCACTGGTGAGGGTCTCCTCGGAATCGCTGCCCAACGAGGTTGTGGTCTTCTTCCGCAACGCCTTCGTCCTGGCCTTCCTCCTGCCGGTCTTCGCGGTGCGGAGGTCGTTGCCCGTGGTCACCACCGGCAGGATGCACCTCCACGTGCTGCGGGCGCTGGCCGGCCTCGTCGCCATGTACTGCTATTTCTATACGCTCGCCCACATGAAGCTCGCCGAGGCGGTGCTGCTTTCGTACACGAGCCCGCTCATCATCCCCGTGATAGCGCTCGTCTGGCTGCAAGAGCCTCTGGACAGACGCGTGCGAACGGCCATCTTCATAGGTTTCGCTGGCGTGCTCCTGCTGCTCAAGCCAGGGCTGTCCATCTTCCAGCCCATCGCCCTGCTGGCGATCACCGCGGCCCTGTTCGCCTCCCTGGCCATGGTCTCCATCCGCCGCATGTCCGATACCGAGCGGCCCGAGACCATCGTCTTCTCCTACACCCTGCTCTCCACGGTCATATCGGCGGTCCCGCTGGTCTGGTCATGGCAGACCCCCGGCCGCGAGGTGTGGGTGATCCTGCTCTTCCTGGGACTCGCCGCAACGGCGGGACAGCTCCTCATGACCAAGGGATACGGCCTGGCCCCTGCTGCTCAGGTGGGCCCCTTCGTGTACTGCTCCGTGGTCTTCGCGTCCGTCATCGGGTGGGTGTTCTTCGACGAGTCGCTGGACGGCCTGAGCATCGCCGGATCGGTCCTCGTGTTCATCGCCGGCGTCATCGCGGCCAGGACGGAGACCAGGCGGGATGAGGACATGCAGGTGGCGGGCGAATGATGCAGGCAGACGACGGAAACGCCCGTATGGTCACGGGATGACCATGACAGGGTGTGCCTGCCGTGCCGAGCCCGGTCTTGATTTTTCGCGCGGGAATACCTATGTAATCCGATGACATCCGATATCATTCACACTTCTTACGAGACGGAGAGAACCCATGGAGCATAAGAAGGAGACGCACCAGTTCAAGGCCGAGGTCCAAAAGGTCCTCAAGCTCATCATCAACTCGCTGTACTCGCACCCCGAGATCTTCCTGCGGGAGCTCATCTCGAACGCCTCTGACGCCATCGACAAGATCAGGTTCAAGTCCCAGACCGACCCCGACATCCTCTCAGGTGACGCGGACTTCAAGATCAGGATCATCCCGGATAAGAGGAACAGGACCATCACCATCGAAGATAACGGCATCGGCATGACCTATGAGGAGGTGGTGGAGAACATCGGTACCATCGCCCAGAGCGGGTCGAAGGCCTTCCTGGAGGCGGTGGAGGCCATGAAGAAGGACACCATAGCGCCCGAGCTCATCGGCCAGTTCGGCGTGGGGTTCTACAGCTCCTTCATCGTGGCGGACAAGGTCACCCTCGTCACGAAGGCTCCAGGCGCCAGGAGTGCCACCAGGTGGGAGTCCACGGGCGACGGGACCTACACCATCGAGGAGGCGAAGAGGAAGGGCAGGGGCACCGAAGTGACCCTCCATCTCAAGGAGCCTTCCGAGGACGAGCCGGACTACACGGACGAGTGGACCATCCGGGGCGTGGTGAAACGCCACTCGGACTTCGTGAGTTACCCCATCGTCATGGACGTGGAGCGCGAAGAGCCGCTGGCCGATGCCGAGATCCTCAAGGACGCTGACGGTAAGCCCATCGGCGAGACGACCAGGAAGGTGAAGCGCGAGGAAACGCTCAACTCCATGAAGGCCATCTGGGCCAGGGGCAGATCCGAGGTCACTGACGAGGAGTACTCCGAGTTCTACAAGCATATCAGCCATGACTGGTCCGAGCCGCTGGAGCGCCTCCACATAAGGTTCGAAGGCACCACCGAGTACAACGCCCTGCTGTACATACCCTCCAGGCTGCCGCTCGACTTCACCATGCGCGAGCGCAGGCACGGCATCCACCTCTACTGCAAGCGCGTGTTCATCATGGACGACTGCAAGGAGCTCCTGCCCGAGTATTTCAGCTTCGTCCAGGGCGTGGTGGATGCCCCTGACCTGAACCTCAACATCAGCCGGGAGATCCTCCAGCAGGACGGCCTGGTGAGGAACATCCGCAAGAACCTCGTGAAGCGGCTCTTCGACCTCCTGGAGGGCATGGACACCGAGAAGTACGCGAGGTTCTTCGCCGAGTTCGGCCCCATCCTCAAGATCGGCATCCCCACTGATCATGAGAACCGGGACAGGATCGCCAAACTCCTGCGGTACCAGACCACGGGCTCGGAAGGAAAGCTCGTATCGCTGGCCGACTACGTGAGCCGCATGCAGCCTGACCAGGACGCCATCTACTACATCACGGGGGAGAACGCGGTTACGCTCCTGAACAGTCCCCACCTGGAACGGCTCAAGGAGAAGGGCATCGAGGTGGTGCTCATGACGGACCCCATCGACGAGTTCATCGTGCAGGTCCTGAGGGTGTTCGATTCCAGGAAGTTCGTGAGCGCGGAAAAGGGCGACCTCGGCATCGCCAGGGTGGACGAGAAGAAGAGGCACGAGTTCGACGGCTTTTTCGCCTTCCTCAAGGAGGAGCTCAAGGACAAAGTGAAGGACGTGAAGGCCTCCACGCACCTGAAGGACTCGCTGTCCTGCCTGTCGGGCGAGACCTACGACATGAGCCCCTACCTGGAGCGCATCATGAAGGCCACCGGTCAGAAGGCCGAGCCCACAAAGAGGATCCTGGAACTGAACATCGACCACCCGGCCATCGCCAACATCCGCTTCCTGTTCGAGAAGGACAGCAGGGACCCACTCCTTGCGGACTATGCGAGTCTGCTGTACGACCTGGCCCTCATCGCCGAGGGCGGCAAGGTGGAGGACCCGGCCCGCTTCTCGAAGACCATCGGAGCGGTCATGGCCGAGGCCATCACGGCGGAGGAACTCATGGCCGGCGAAGGCATCGAGGTGTGAAGCAAACGTCCCGTCCCTGAGCCGGTATCCCCCGGCCCCACAGGGTGCGCTGTGCTCGCGCGGGGACGATCAGGGTGCAGAGCCGTGCCTTGAGCTCGTCGGCCACTGTTTTGTCCAGGGCCACGCCGGGCACGCCGCCATTGCAGCGGCACCTGCGGCCAGTTTCAGGAATGCTCTGCGGTCCATGGACACCTCGTTTTCCCAGAGTGTACCGGACATCGGGCGCCCTGGCCAGGAGACTCTGCGGGAGCGGTCGAGGATGACGACCAGCGTTCGGGCGCGTCTTCAGGCATGAAACGCCGTCCCGGAACTTCTATTGCCGGTCCTTTTCCTCCGCGGCCAGGTCTGCCCAGAAATCCACGGAGGAGCGCATGAACGTGTACTTCTCCGGTGAGGGCGGCTTTCTGATGACGCCGTCGGGCCTGAGGAGGACCGTGCGTGCCCCATGGGTGCAGGCGCTCACGCAGAGTCCGCACCCGATGCAGCGCTCGGCGTCGATCACCATGGCCTCGCCAGCGAGGCTGAGGGCCTTCATGGGGCAGATCTTCACGCAGGCACCGCAGGCAATGCACTTCTCCTCGTCGAACCCCGGCGTGTAGTTGGACGAGAGCACCCTGCCCGGGTTGGGCAGGAGCTTGAGGAAGCGCAGGATAGTGCAGCAGTCCGGGCAGCAGTTGCAGACGCACTCCACGTTGCGCGCATCGCCGCCTGCCTGGTGGACCAGCCCCTGCTCCTCGGCGTACTCCACCACGTTCAGGGCCTCGGCCTGGGTGATCCAGCGGCCCACCCCGGCCTCCTCGATGGGGTATTCGGCATAGAAGTCGAAGGCGATGCAGACCTCGCCCGAGTGGGTGCACCTGCGCAGGCCCAGCGACTTCAGGTGGTGGCCGCAGGCGCATTCGAACAGGCCGATGCGCTCCTTGCCTTTGATGATCTCCCGCACGTCGTCAAAGGGGAGCACCTTCTTGTGGTCGGGCAGCTCGGAGCGGATGGGGATGGTGCGGAGCGTCCTGGCCCGGGGGAAGAAACCGCCGGTGAGGTAGTCCTCGATGAGCCGCGGGAGCTCCGGGTCCGGGTCCTTCCGGTAGAGCTGGTGCTCGAAGAAGCCGTGCATGAAGGGGGCCGCGGCGTAGTACTTCTCACCCCTGGAGGTCCTGGGGAAGACCAGCCCCTTCTCCTTCATGCGTTCGAGGATGCGGGCCGCTTCCGTCTCGGACATACAGGTCTTCGCCGCCACGGACCGCACCGGTTCCAGCCTGCGGCTGAGCGCCAGGTACACGAGGGCCTCCTCCTCGCTGAAGAGCCGCTTCAGGATGGCGATCTCCTTGCCGCTGCCCGAGGCGCTCATGCCCACGGAGTACTGGTCGATGCGCTCCCGGAGTTCCTGGTAGATGTCGCGGTCCATGGTCATCCTCCCTTCGGGCCTGGGATGAAACGCATTCTAAGGGGGGAGCGCGGCCGTGTCAATGTTGAAAAGCGAGCGATCGTTCTATGAAGGACGGCTCTCCCGTACGCGGAGTGTGACGCAGGATGTGATTCATTTCTTCTGGAAGGCCATGATCTCGGTGATGAGTTCGTGCCGGTCGAAATAGACCTCGTTGCGCCTGATCTTCCCGTCATCGTCGAACTGCACGAAGCAGACGCCGATGCATTCGAGGATCTTTCCCCCGACCGGAATCCGTGCATGCCACTTGTTCAGGAACCCGCCCTCCATGGGGATGGGCTCGATCTGGGTCCAGACCCATTCCGGGTTGGACGCGAGGAGCTTCCGGAAATACGCGAGCAGCGCATCCTTGCCTCTCACCCCTGTCGGTATGGCCGGGTCGAGGTACAAGACGTCATCGGAATAAAAGGCGGCAAGCCGCTCTGGATCGTTGCCGGTCCAGGCCGGCAGCCACCGCGACGCGAATTCTCTGGCCTGCTCCTTGGTCATCATCATGGTCAGAAACACCTCCTTCACTGGTGCCTCATGATGACATATCCGGCGATCGATTTCACCACAGGAGTGTGAGTACATGCGTTCCGCACACTTGCACATATCATCCGGGAGTGTATCTTGGAGGCATGCAACTGTCATGACCCCGACCGTGAACAGGAGGAAATCATGACCTATGACGAACTGAAGTCACGCATTGCCGGCATTGCCGTGACGGGCGTCGACGGGAAGGATGTCCCGATCGAATCACTGTGGCAGGCCAGGAGGGTCGTGCTCGTCTTCCTCCGCCACTTCGGTTGAATGTTCGCCAGGCAGCAGGCTGCTGCCCTCATGAACATCAAAGGGAGACTTGATGCCTCCGGCGTCTCGCTGGTCGCCATCGGCAGCGGCAGCCCCGATGGTGCAAGGCGGTTCATGGAAAAGCTCGGGTTTGCCGCCGAGATGTACGTCAGCCCGGACCTGGGTGCGTACCGGGCCTTCCGCCTCGAACGGGGCATCTGGAAGACCCTGGGACCCGCGTCCCTCGTCCGCGGCATAAGGGCCATGATCCAGGGTTTCCGCCAGGGCCGCCCCGACGGAGACCTCTGGCAGCAGGGCGGTGTCTTTGTCCTGGGCCCGGGCGAGACCCTCCTGTTCCAGCACCGCAACGCCTCAGCCGGGGACCACGCGGACCTGGACGCCGTGCTCGCTGCAGCCCGCGGATGACAGGCGGCACACCCTCCTCCCATGCCCTCGACCTGGGTCAGGGGCGCACCTGGTGGTCCGGCAGCACGAGGTGCAGAAACTGGAAGAAAGGCTGAACAATGTCAGGGAACAGTACTTCGACGACGGGGCGAACACCATGGTATCGGAGGATAAATACGGGTCCTTCCGGTTCAAGCGGCCGCATATATACGGGAGGAACTTGGCGGGCAACGGTGCCGGAAGGATGGGGGGGTGACCGCTTTTCCCCGGAAGATGCTGCAGGGTCTGCACTACGCGTCCTGACACGGTCAATTCGCGAGGCCTTTGGCAGAACCCCGAAAATGGTTCAGCCTTCTTCCCGTTGCCCCTTCCCCTTCTTCAGTGACCGGTACCAGTCCTCGCCGCCGTAGAGCTTCTCCTCGCACTCCGGGCAGAGACTGTGGCTGAACTGGGCATCGGAGTGCCTCTCCACGTAGGACTCCACCTGGTTCCAGTAGCCGGAGTCGTCCCTGATCTTGTGGCAGTTCGAGCAGATGGGCAGCAGACCGCTGAGCGTCTTCACCTCGGCCAGGGCCTTCTGGAGGCTCTCGTTGGCCGCTGCAAGCTCGGCTGCCCGCCTGGCAAGGGCGCGGCGACCCCGCGCCATGCCGTACCCGTACAGGAGGAAGGTGGCCACCAGGATGGCCATGATGAGCAGCCACTGGTTTCTGAACCCCGCGGTGATGGCCAGGGCCTCTTCCCGGCGGGTGGAGACCGCCAGGGACCACAGGGTGGTGCCGAGGTCGATGGGTCGGTAGACCGTGTCCATCACCTGGCCGCGGTGACGGTACTCCGCCGTGCCGCTGGCGCCTGAGGTCATGGCGTCGACCACCGCGACGAGCTCCGGGGATTCGCTGAAGACCTCCCGGGCGGGCCTTCCCACATACTCCTGGACGGGGTGGTAGAGGATGGTGCCGTCCCTGCCCACCATCCAGGCATGGCCGGTCTTGCCCACCCTGATGGAGGACAGGAATTTCCTCGAGATGGTCTGGAAGGGGAGCAGGATGGACAGGCGCCCGGAAAAGACGCCATCATGGGTCACGGGGACATGGACCGCCACTGCGTAGTATCCCTGCACGGCCCTGAAGACGTCGCTGATCACCTGCCTGTCCGACCGGAAGACCTCCGGGGTGTTGTGCTTCTGGTGCAGGACATTCCTGCCGATGACCCCCTGCACCAGGGGGGAGGTATAGGTGATGTCGCCGTCTGAGCTGATGCGGGTGACGGCGGATATGTTCTCCCGGTGTGCGTTGTAGAACTGGTCCATCAGGTCCCTTCCCTGGTCGTCCAGCTCCCTGATGTGGGCGTTTCCCGCCAGGGAGGACAGGAACCGCAGGTCGTGCTCGAAGGACTCGTGTATGCTCAGGATGGCCTGCTCGGCGTGGATGGCCTGGCGGGCGTTCAGCTGCTCTATGGTCCTTTCTTCCACGGTCCGGTAGCTGAGGGACAGCAGGAAGAGGCCGGTGATGAGCAATGCCGCGGCGATGGGGAGGAAAACCCTGTTCAGCATGGAGCGGTCCCCCATGACATCGTTCTGTTCAATTCATAATACGCTCAGGGAGGACATTTTCAAGGGATTGACACCTGCACCGAAGCGCATCCCCCTTCCTGTTCATTTCGAGGGGTGATACTATGGCGGCGAATGCTTATCAAAGGAGGTGACATGGTGCGCGACGATCTCCAGGGTCTGTTCTCCCCGCGGTCTGTGGCGCTCTACGGCATACCCCGGGGGCTCAAGCCGGGCAAGGTCTTCTTCCTGGGGCTCCTGGACCAGGGCTACGAAGGACCCATCCACCTCATCCACCCCTCGGCGAAGGAGATCGACGGTTACCGCACCTATCAGGACCTCGATGCGGTACCCTCCGAGGTGGACCTGGTCATCGTCATGTCGCCCAAGGACACGGTCTTTGATGCCCTTGAGGCGTGCGTCCGCAAGCGGGTGAAGGCGGTGATCCTCTACACCTCGGGGTTCTCCGAGCTGGGGGGTGGTTCAGACCGCGCCGACGAGGAGCGTATGAAGGCCATGGCCCGGGAGGGGGGGTTCCGCATCCTGGGGCCCAACTGCATGGGACTGTTCTCGCCGGGTTCACGCATCGCACCGTTCCCGGGCATGCCGAAGAAGCCGGGCAGTCTCGGGTTCATCAGCCAGAGCGGGTCGCTCGTGAACCTGTTCGTGAACCTCTGCTCTGCCAAGGGACTCTCCTTCAGCCACGTCCTCAGCACGGGCAACGGTGCGGACCTCGAGCTGGCAGACCTGCTCGAGTGGATGGGCCGCGACGAGCAGACCAGGCTCATCTGCACCTACTGCGAGGGCGTGCGGGACCCGGCCGGGCTGGTCTCCGCCCTGCGGGAGACCACGCCGGACAAGCCCGTGATCATGTGGAAGGTGGGGCTCACGGCCTCGGGCGCCAAAGCGGCAGCGTCCCACACCGGTGCGCTCACCGGGGAGGAGAGGCTCTGGAGGAGCCTGTTCCGGCAGTTCCACATCATGGACGTGTACGACATCGAGGAGATGTGCGACCTGGCCATGGCGTTCTCGTGCATGGCCCCACAGGGCTCGGGCCGCGTGGCAATCATCTCCGGCCCGGGCGGGCCCGCGGTGTCGGCCTCCGATGCGGTGGAGCGGTGCGGCCTAAGTCTGGCCAGACTCTCGGGTGAGACCGTGGGCGCCCTGAGGGAGGTGATCCCGCCCACCGGGACGTCCCCCGCCAACCCGGTGGATGTGGGCCTCGGTGCGGCCTTCGAGGTGGGGCTGTACCGGGAGACCCTGGCCATAGTGCTTGCTGACCCGGGTGTGGATGCCGTACTCATGCTGGGCGGCGGCGCGTCCGAGGACCTGAGCGCGGCGTACGTGCAGGATCTCATACGGGCGCACAGCGGCACGGACAAGCACATCATGGCCATCGCGTACCCCGGGTTCGTCCAGATCGACCAGGCACACCTGCTCAAACCCCTGCACGACAGCGGCATGGCGGTCTATCCCACCCCGGAAAGGGCGCTGAAGGCGTATGCGAGGATGGTCGCGCACTATCGCCACCCATTGTCCAAGAGGTGATGGACAGGGGGTGTGTCCCGGCCTCTCCTCCGATCATATGATCGATATGCATCTGGACAGGAGCGACCTGTTCAGGTATAAGACAGACCGGTCGGTCTGTCTATGAAGAAAGCCATGCCATTGAAGGAGCGGATCATCGCGGAGGCGCTGAGGCTCTTCTCCGTGAAGGGCTACATGAGCACCTCCACCACGGACATCATCGAGGCTGCCGGCACCTCCAAGGGGGGCTTCTACAACCACTTCAGGTCCAAGGAGCAGCTCTTCATGGAGACGCTCAGCGCGGCCCGGAAGATCTGGCGGGACAGGAACCTCTTCGGACTGGACGACGTTGACCGTCCACTGGAGAAGCTCGAGGCGCTCCTGAGGAACTACGGTGAGCGCTACCTCTCGGACCAGCACAGCTTCCCTGGCGGCTGCATCTTCGTGAACCTGGTCATAGAGCTCTCGGACCAGGCTCCCGGCCTGGCGGCCGAGGTAAACGAGGGGTTCATCCGGCTCAAGCGCATGATCAGACGCCTCTTCGACGAGGAGAAGCGTTCGGGGGGCATCCCGGCGGACACCGACACGGCCGACCTGACGGAGCTCGTGTTCACGGGCCTGCTCGGGGCATGCGTGATGTTCACCGCGGACAAGTCGAAACAGAACCTGGACAGGGCGATTGCGTCGCTCATCGCATATATCAGGGATCTCGATGAAAGGGCATAGGGGGTGACCATGGAGAAGAAGACATACAGGGGGCTGGTGGTGAGGGAGACCGGGGACAAGCAGTACGAGCGGGCCGTGGAAGAACTATCCATCGAGAACCTCCCCGCGGGCGACGTGCTGGTGAAAGTGCTGTACTCGTCGCTCAACTACAAGGACATGCTTTCGGCCATCGGAAACAAGGGGGTGACCCGGAAGTATCCCCACACGCCGGGCATCGATGCGGCGGGCATCGTGGAGGAGAGCGGCTCAGCCGACTTCAAACCGGGTGACGAGGTCATCGTGACGAGCTATGACCTGGGCATGAACACCTCCGGCGGCCTCGGCCAGTTCATCCGGGTCCCTGCGGGCTGGGTGGTGAGGAAGCCCAGGGGCCTGACGCTCCGCGAGAGCATGATCTTCGGCACGGCCGGCTTCACCGCGGCCCTGTCCGTGCTCAGGCTTGTCGACTTCGGCATCGGGCCCAGGGACGACGTCCTGGTGACTGGCGCGGGCGGCGGGGTGGGGAGCGTGGCGGTCTCCATGCTCGCCCATGCGGGCATGCACGTGACCGCGCTGAACGACCTCACGGACCGGAAGGAGTACCTCACGAAGATCGGCGCCGCAGAGGTCATCGAGCCCGCCGAGTTCATCGACGAGAGCCCGCGGCCCATGCTCAAGGAGCGCTGGACCGGCTGCGTGGAAACGTTAGGCGGCAGCGTGCTCACCTCGGCCATCCGGTCCATCCGCGCGGACGGCGCCATCACGTGCTGCGGCAACGTGGTGTCCGGCGACATCCACCTCACCGTGTACCCCTTCATACTGCGCGGGGTGACGCTCTTCGGCATCGACTCCCAGAACTGCCCCATGCCGCGGCGCACCAGGGCGTGGGACATGCTCGCAGGCCCGTGGAAGTTCCCGTGGCTCGAGAGCCTCGCCTCCGAGGTGCCGCTGAAGGACGTGAGCACGGCCCTGGACAGGATCAAGGCGGGCGGCCACCAGGGCAGGATTGTCGTGAACCTGTGGGACTGAACGTGTGAGGGGGTCTGCATGAGCACTGAACTGATACTCCTGGAGCGAAGGGACAAGGTGGCACTGGTCACCATCAACCGGCCCGGGCGGAGGAACACCTTCAACGAGGCCATGTTCGCACGCATCGCCGTTCTCGCCTCCGAGCTCAGGGCGGCCCCGCCCCGTGCCGTGGTGATCACCGGCGCCGGAGACGCCGCGTTCTCGGCCGGGTTCGACGTGAACCCGGACAACCCCATGGTGGACGGCATCGTCAAGGCCATGTCCACGGGCGACAGGGGGCCGTCGAGGAAGCTCATCCGGGATATCCGCGAGGCCATCGACGCCTTCGTGTCGCTGCCGGTCCCCCTCATCGCCGCGCTGAACGGCCTGGCCTACGGCGGTGGAGCGGAGCTGGCCACGAGGTGCGACCTGCGGGTCATGGACAAAGATGCCGTGATCTGCTTTTCCGAGACGCGGCTCGGCCTCATGCCGGACTGGGGGGGAGGGCCTGCCCTGGCGCGCCTCATCGGCCCTTCCCGGGCAGCTGACCTCATTCTCACGGCCAGGAAGGTGGGATCTGATGAGGCGCTTACCATGGGCCTCGTGAACCGGGTGAGCGAGAAGGGCGGGGCGCTTGCCGAGGCCCTGGAGCTAGCCGGGGACATATCGGAGAACGGGCCCCGGGCGGTCCGCGATGCGCTCAGCCTGCTCAGGCTCTCGCAGGCGATCCCGTTCAATGCCATGCTCGACACGGAGGAAGAGCTCGCCACGGCGCTCATCGCATCCGGCGAGTGCGTGCACGGCGTGGGTGCGTTCCTGGAGAAGAAAAAGCCCGTGTTCCCGGACCTGCCGTAGTGCCTGGTGCCTGTGGTAGAGAGACAGTGGGCCTGTACACATGAGTGACTTTTCGGGAATAGGGGCACCATGTACGAACCGTCCATCAGCCTGATGTCCGTGCTGCTCCTGGTCGGGGCGGCCCAGGCCGTGTTCCTGTGCCTGGTCCTGTTCCGGAACGCCCACGCGGACAAACCGGCGAACCGCACCCTCGCGTGGCTGCTCCTCGTGCTCGCCCTGAGCCTCTTAGACGGATTTCTGGCCGAGACGAACTACTACGGGCTCTATCCGTGGCTCATCGGCCTGGAGTGGCCTACGAACTTCCTCTACGGCCCGCTCATCTACCTCTATACACTCTCCATGATCACCCGGCCTGGACCGGTCCGGAAGGCCACGGCATGGCCGCACTTCATCCCCGCAGCTCTGCTCTTCGTGTACCTGATCCCGATCTACCTCATGGACCCGGCCCGCAAGGCCCTTTGGTGGAGGCTCACCGGCGGCCTGGAGAAGGCAACCTCCCTCCGGGAGCTCGACCCCGTCATTCTGGCCATCGTGCTGCAGATGGCCGTGTACATCGTGCTGTCCGTGCGGGCCCTCCTGCGGCACGCCGCGCGCCTTGCGCAAGGCTTCTCCTCTGTGGAGGACATCGACCTGCACTGGATGAAGAGGTTCCTCGTCGTCTTCTCCCTGCTCTGGGTCGCGTTCACCTTCTACACGCTCTTCTCCCAGTTTTATGACCTCTACCGGCAGGCAGGCTACGGCCTCCACCTCCTTCTCGCCTGTGCGGTGTTCTATCTCGGGTACAAGGGGTTGAAGCAGCCCGGGCTCTTCGCGGTCATCGAGACGCTGGACGCCATGGATGCGGCCGCAGGAGAACCCGTCGTCCCCGCTCCCCCCGGGGAGGAGCAGGCGGTCTCCGGGGCGCCGGACGAGGGGGCTGTGGAGAAGTACCGGAAGTCAGCCCTGGACAGGGCCCAGGCTGACGAGATCCTGAAAGGCCTCGCGAGACTCATGGACGAGCGGAAGCCCTTCCTGGAGATGGGGCTCACCCTGCCCGCCCTGGCGGACATGCTGTCCGTGTCCACCAACCACCTGTCCCAGGCCATCAACATGGGGCTGCAGAAAAACTTCTTCGATTTCGTGAACGCGTACCGGGTCCGGGAGGCGCAGCGGCTCCTCGCGTCCCCGGAGGCCCAGAGGCTCTCCATCCTCGGCATCGGCATGGAAGCGGGGTTCAGCTCCAAGTCGGCCTTCTACAATGCGTTCAGGAAACACGCGGGCATGACCCCGTCCCAGTACAGGGACAGCATCACCCCGTCCAGCTGATCCCTCCCATCGGTCTTCCCGTTTTTTTTTCAGCAAAGGTGTCCATCCCTATAGGCCAGGACGACAAGTGCCTGGAATCAGTGCGATAACCGCAGGAAAACATCGCACAGGAGGACAGTATGGACAGCACAATGAAGCGGATAATCAGCATTACCATTTTTGTTTTTGCATGCGCGGTCGTGGGCCTCGGGGGGTTGCACGGCTGCAGGACGGGCAAGGCGGCCATGGGCACGGGCAGGGTGTACGCGGGGTGGCTCAATGCAGGGGAGTATGAGAGCCTCTGGGATGCGGCCTCAGAGACCCTGAAGGACACCTACGGGACATTCGAGACCTTTTCCCAGGTCTGTGGCGCCATCAGGGGAGAGCTGGGCAGTCAGGAGCGGGTGCTCGACGAGCGCGTGCTCAGCATCAACTCCTTCAGGCTTTACCTCCGCAAGGCCGCCTTCACGGGCGTGGACCTCCCCGTGTCCGTGGAGCTGGGCATGGATGGCGGCCTGCGGCTCATGTACCTCGAAGTCCGGCCCCTGCCCGAGGAGGCACCGAGCAGGTTCCTCTCGTACCGGACCATCACCGACCTCAGGCTGCCCTTTGAGGGGACGTGGACCGTGCTCTGGGGCGGCAGGACCACCTGGGACAACTACCATGCGGACTGCGTGGACCAGCGCTTCGCAAGTGATTTCATGGTGTTCGAGAACGGCTTCATCCATTCCGGCGACGGGTCCAGGAACGAGGACTACCACTGCTTCGGCAGGCCCGTGTGCGCGCCCGGGGACGGGGTCGTGGTCTCGTCGGTAAACGATGTGCCCGACAATGCCCCGGGATCCGAGGACAACCTGGACGCGCCGCTCGGCAACCACGTCATCATCGACCACGGAAACGGCGAGTACTCGTTCCTGTGCCACTTCCAGCAGGGCACGGTGACGGCGGCGCCGGGGGAGCGGGTGGCTGCGGGCCGGGTCCTGGGCCTGTGCGGGAACAGCGGCGCCTCGGACCTGCCGCACCTGCACTTTCACGTGCAGAATACCCCGGAGCCCTTCATGGGCGAAGGTCTGCCCGCCCAGTTCACCTCGTATCTGGCGGGCGGTAGGCCTGTTCAGAGGGGCGAACCGGTGCGGGGGCAGCAGGTGTGCCACCGGCAGAGCGGAAACCATGACTGACAACACCCATTCAAGAAAGGATAACTTACCATGAACAAAAGGTTATTTAATGGAACCGGGAAGTTATCGAGGAATCGTCGATTCGGTCAAAGCGATAACCATCGGTTATGAAGGGGGCGAGATTACATCTATCTGCCACCCGTTATGTCGCCTATTCTCTGCATGACCCTATATGCAGCAACAGCCGTCTTTATCACAGAGGCGATTATTAGCTTCGAGACGGGGTTCTGAACTGCAGGGCTTCTATAGAGGCGGGCTATCGTCTTCAGTCTCCTTGCGTCCCTCTCCATCGGACGGGGAAGGGGCTGAACAACGCCGGGGTCTATCTGTTGCGGGAAAAAACGTTTCCAATTCTTCCTGGAAAGGATCAACTGAAGCAGGATGTTCGTGGCAACGGCAAGGATGTCCCAGCACCTCTGTGGCGTCCTGGAAATAGTGGGCTCGCCTGAGGCCAGCTGAACGATCTCCAGGGAGTGGCAGACCTCGATCCTGCTTCCCACGAGCTCTTTCATCATGGACAGGAAGATGTAACAGGCAGGGCAGCTCGTCACCAGTATCTCCGCGCCGGTCGCTTCGGCCTCCTGCAGACGACGGGAGAGGCTGTGCAGAAGGTACATCAGGGTGCCGAACGGATTGTTCGAGCCTTTCCCGTACAAGGTCGGTATGGTTGCCGCCCACCCGCAGCACAGGCCATTGAAGCGGTTGTGTTCCATCTCGACAAGCTCACCCCCTGTCAGGGCGACAATCCTGCGCACCACGTCCTGCGGCTTGCCCTCGAAATACCGAGACATGCAATTATCATGGACTGTAACCCTGCGATTCAGCCTGTTGACAACCCTGACCTCGCCACGCTCCAGTTTTTCCAGAATCCAGGAATCCAGAGGGAGCACCTCGAAATTGAAGAGCGTCCCGAACCGCTTGGGTAAAACCTCCGCCAGCATTGCAGCTTCAGCTTCCATGAAGCAATACACCTTCTCGACGCCCATTCGTTCGAACTGCTTCTGAAGCAATTCCTGGACCTGTTCAGTCAGCCCTATTGCCCCGAGCTTATTGCTGTCTCCGCCGCATCCCCACAGCCCCTCGCTCCCGGCAATGACCGGGCGCAGATCGTCGAGAATCTTCCCGCTCGCGAGATACGGAACGATGTTCGTATAGAACCCGGTCAGGAGGATCCGCTTCTTCCTGCCGCGCAGGTTCTCTTCCCAGCTTCGCAGAAGAACGAGCTCCTCTTCAGACATGAGTATTCTCAGGTTCGACCAGATATTCTCAGGCTCGTTGGGCAGCACCAGCTTCGCCAGAAAAGGCAAGCCGTGCGTTTTCCCGTAATCGTTGAATCTTTCCAGGATCAGCTCGTACGGATACGCATTTCTGGGGCAGGCGCTGTCGCAGACATTGCAGGTGGTACACGATTTCAAGACAAGAGAATCCCCGGTATCCCCATTAATCAAGGCCTGTATTTCCCTCTTCGCCGACTGCTCGGAAAGATTGAGCACAGGACACTTCCTGAAACAATCACCGCAGCGGTCGCAGAGGTCTTCCCTGAACCATCGGAACCTGTTTTCAGCAGCCATATGATGCCCCGTCCCCTGTTCTACGGCAGATCCTTCATGAAGAACCTTTTTTTCGATAACGTCTTGGGAAACTGGTTGAGAACAACACCCGTGAACATTTTCAGCCCCCGCTGCCTGTGCTTCCTCTCAGGCTTCTCCCCTGTAGCGATCTGAAGCAGCTCCATGATGTGATAGATGGGCATGCGGTTGGGAAAGACAAACTGCCCCACGGTGAGCATCTGAAGGCAACCGGCACAGTATACTGCAAGTGCCTGCGCCCCCGTCCTGCCTGCCAGCCTCAGTGACCGTATCGTGGCAAGGGTGATGTCCCAGGGATGATATGACGACTGATGACTGAACCCGCCCCCGATTCCACAGCAGAGAGCCTGCTTCCGGCACAGGTCTTCCTCTATCACGGTACAACCCATCTCCTGCAGCAGTCTTCTGGGCACATCCATGTATTCGTCCCCGAAGAACTTGCCATAGCATGATTCTTGAATGGTCACGTTCATATTCAGGGGATTCGTGATCCGTAATTCACCCGCTTCGATTCTTTTCAACAGCCAGGGCAGCATGTGCTGTATCTCGAAGTCGAACTTCAGGCCGAACTTGGGCAGGACGTTGGTGAACATGTTGAGACCAGCGGTGCAGGGGATGATCATCTTCTTGAAACGAAGTGTGTCATGCCAGGTATGCAATTTCTTTACAGCACGCTCCACCATGTCATATTGCCCGGTGCGATAGTAGGTTTCACCGCAGCAGAGATTCAGTGAACCACGTATGTTCATTCCACCCAGAAGCCTGGTCCGCGCCAGGTAAGGCACCGTAATCCAGTTGCACCCCGGGTAGAAGACTTCCTCGCACGGCGAGGTGTCCCCCCATGACCTGACGAGCTCCCGTTCATCCCTGGGGAGCCTCTCCAGAACATAGGTCCTGAAATTGAGCGGACTATCTGGAGTATAGTACAGTGCCCTTACAGGCAGCCCCTGGCGCACTGATTTCTCATGCCAGACATCGAGTATCTTCTGTGCGGGGTTACAGCCCTCGGGACAGATGAAGTTACAGGCGAAGCAGCTCGTGCACTTCTGCAGAACGCGTTTTGTCTCGTGGCCTTCAATCAGCCTCTTGATTTCATCTCTTGCCAGGTCGATGGGCAGATGCATCACGGGACACTGATGAAAGCACTCCCCGCACAACGTACAGTTCTCGGCATTGAATTTCAGAAAGAGGTCCATGGAGACTCGTCCTCACAGTCTGTCATTCTTATACACTTATTATATTACCCTATCCTTACATCTGCAAACAGGATATCTAAAGAGGCCGATTCCTTTGACATGCTGCGCACTTTGCTGTAATCATATGGCATTGGAACGCAATTCAATTGGATGTGAAATTCATTGTCCTTGTTGTGAGATGGATTGAACCCTCCTTTTGGGTTTTCTTGTTTCTTTGACAAAACGACCTTACCCTCGAGGAGGATTTTCACAAACAGATTTGTGTCATGCTATTTTGAACAAGAGTGTTTAAGTGTATAAAACAATTGGTATCGTCCAGTTGAGATATGGGGGGGGCAATTGCCAGCTTTAAAACTCATCGAGAGCAACCGGCTCGAGGTCCTGTCCCAGGCCCTTGCCGCTTCTCTCTCCAGCCCGCTCTCATCCCCGCTCACCCCCGAGATCGTCGTGGTGCAGAGCCGCGGCATGCAGCGCTGGCTCTCCATGGAGCTCGCCCGCATGCACGGCGTGTGCGCGAACGTAAGCTGGCCCTTTCCCAATGCCTTCGTGCTCGACATGTTCTCCCGGGTCCTGCCGGGCATCACGCAGCCGCCGCTCTTCGAGAAGGACGCGCTCACGCTGCGCATCATGGACTGCCTGAGCGGGCTCCTTTCCCACCGGGACTTCTCCCGTATCAGGGACTACCTGGAGGACGACCCCGCGGGCATGAAGCGCTACCAGTTCAGCAGTCTCATGGCGAACATCTATGACCAGTACCTCATCTTCAGGCCCCAGATGGTGCTGGGCTGGGAACAGGGCGCATCCGGCGGCGCGTACCCGGAGAACTGGCAGGCTGCGCTCTGGCGAAAGGTCATCGAGGGGAGCGAGGCCGTCCACCGGGCCCGGCTCAGGGAGCTCTTCATGGAGGCCCTCCCTCGGACCGATGCGCAGCTGCCCGAGCGGGTGTCCGTGTTCGGCATCTCCTACCTGCCCGCGTTCCACCTGGAGGTGCTCAGGGCGCTGTCTGAGAAGGTCGACGTCGGTATTTACTGCCTGAATCCGTGCAGGGAGTATTGGGCGGACATCATGCCCGAGTCCAGGGTCGTGCGGGCAGGGGGCAGCGACCAGCACCGGGAGTCGCGCAACGACCTGCTCGCAAGCTTTGGCAGGCTCGGCAGGAACTTCCTGGACATGGTGCTCGACCTGGACCCCGAGCAGATCGACCTGTTCGTTCAGGGTGATGCGAGAACCATGCTCGGCCGCGTCCAGGACGACATCCTGAACCTCTTGGCCCCGGGCGGGGAGGGGGTGCCCACGGTTCAGGATGGGGACTGCTCCGTCCAGGTGCACTCCTGCCACAGCCCCATGCGCGAGGTGGAGGTGCTCCTGGACACGCTGCTGGACCTCTTCGAGCGGATCCCGGGCCTGGAGCCGAGAGACGTGCTCGTCATGGCGCCGGACATCGAGACGTACGCGCCCTTCATCCGCGCCGTGTTCGACATGGGCAGGGACGATCCCCGCCGTGTCCCCTACAGTATCTCCGACCGCTCGTTCAGGCGCAGCTCAAGGCTCGCGGACTGCCTCATGGCTGTGCTCGACCTCGCCTCTTCGCGCCTCGAGGCATCGCTCGTCATGGACCTCCTGGACCGGGATGCGGTGCGCGCCAGGTTCGGCATGGACGAGGAGGATGTCGCGAAAGTGCAGGCCTGGGTCGCGGGCGCGGGCATCCGCTGGGCCAGGGACGGCCGCGACAAGGAGGCCCTCGGCCTGCCCGGGTTCCCGGAGAACACCTGGGAGTTCGGCCTCAAGCGGCTCCTGCTGGGCTATGCCATGGCAGGGGGTGACGGCCTGTTCGCGGGCATCGCGCCCTACGACGAGGTGGACCCGGCCTGTGCGGAGCTGCTGGGGAGGTTCACGGACTTCGTGGAGCGGCTCTTCGCGGCCGTGGAGGCGCTCAGGCAGGAGCGGGGGCTTGCCGAGTGGTCCGGCGTGCTCCTCGATACCATCGATGGCCTCATGGACGCGGACGAGGAGAGCGCCCAGGAAATGCTGAGGTTGAAGGCCTCCGTGCGAAACCTGGACACCATTGCGAGGGATGCCGGGTTCACGGGCTCGGTGAGCTGCGACGTGGTGCGTCACCACCTGGGCAGGGCCTTCGGCCGGGCGGCCGAGGGGGCAGGATTCCTGGAGCGGGGCGTCACCTTCTGCTCCATGCTGCCCATGCGGAGCATCCCGTTCAGGGTGATCTGTCTCATGGGCATGAACCACGAGGCCTTCCCCAGAAGGGATTACTCGAGCGGGCTCGACCTCATGGCCCTCCATCCCTGCAAGGGCGACCGGTCCCGGCGCGAGGACGACCTTTCCCTCTTCCTGGAGGCCCTGCTCTCGGCCCGTGACGTGCTTACCATCAGCTACGTCGGCCAGGGCATCCAGGACAACGCGCCCATCCCGCCGTCCGTGGTGGTGAGCGGCCTGCTGGAGTACCTCGACAAGGCATTCGCCGCGCCAGAGGTGGTCAGGAAGCACTGCCTCCAGGCATTCAATGCGAAGTATTTCATGCAGGGCACGGGTCTGTTCAGCTTTTCGAAGGACAATGCGCTCGCGGCAAAGGCCCTGTGTGCAGGTCCAAGGCCAGGGCAGGGCCGGCCTGCGCTCACGGGCGAACCCGAGGAGCAGTGGCGCACCGTGGACCTGGAGGGCCTGCTCGACTATTTCCGGGGCCCGGCACGTTTCTTCCTGCAGCGCCGGCTCGGGGTCACGTTGCCCCGGGAGGAGGAGGCCGTGCCGGACCGGGAGCCCTTCACGCTCTCCGGCCTGGAGCGCTATTCGCTCAGGCAGCGGGTCCTCTCAGAGCGGCTCGCGGGCCGGGGCGTGGAGGCGGATCTGGAGAGGTACCGGGCCGAAGGGCTGCTGCCCCACGGTGTGGCGGGCGAGATCACGCTCAGGGGCCTGGCCTACGAGGTGGACGCCTTCCTGCCGCTCATTGCAAGGACCATGGCGGGGAGGAGACTCGAAAAGACCATCCTGACCGTGGCAGTGGAGGGGTTCACGGTGACCGGCTCCCTGGACACCCTCGGTGGCACCGGGTTCCTTTCGTTCCGCCCGGCAGAGGTCAAACCAGCCGATCTCCTGCGCGCATGGTTCAGCCTGCTCCTGCTCCAGGCAGCGTACCCGGGAATAGCGGCAACGGCCACGCACATACACGCAAAGGGCGCGCTCGAGCTCAGACCTTCACCTGATCCCCTCGCCGTCCTCCGGGTGCTCCTGGACGTGTACTGGCAGGGACTCTCCCGGCCCGTGCACTTCTTTCCCAGGAGCTCGTACGCCTACGCGGAGGCATTGAAGAAGTGCCACAGCGACGAGCGGGCCATGCAGGACGCGCGCAGAAAGTGGGAGGGGCCGTCCCGGGAGCGGTCCGAGGCAGGGGATGCTGCAGCGCACCTGTGCTTCTCCGGCACCGACCCCCTGGACGACGAGTTCCGGGCCCTGTCGCGCGCCGTGTTCGGGCCTGTCCTGAAGGCGATGGAGGCTTAGGTGATGGCGGACATGCTCGACCTCATGGCAGTGGACCTGGCGGGCACGCACCTCATAGAGGCGAGCGCGGGCACGGGCAAGACCTACACCATTGCCTCGCTCTTCCTGCGGTTTTTCCTGGAGCGACAGACCGCGGTGGAGAGGATCCTGGTGGTCACCTACACCGTGCCCGCCACGGACGAGCTCAAGACCCGCATCCGCGACCGGTTGCGCCAGGCGCGCGATGCCTGTGCAGGGGAAACGCCCGGCGACGCCTTTGTGGCTGAACTCGTGGCCAGGGTGGAGGACAAGGGCAGGGCGCTCACCCTTCTGGACGATGCTCTGGGCCGGTTCGACGAGACCGCCATCTCCACCATCCACGGCTTCTGCCAGCGCATGCTGAAAGAGTTCGCCTTCGAGACCGGCAGCCCCTTCGAGACCGAGCTCGTCACCGACCAGGCCGACCTGATTGCCGGCGTGGCAGAGGACTTCTACCGCGCGAGCATCACGGCGCACCGGACCCCTGAGTTCATCGGATACTGCAGGGGCCGTGGCGTGAGCCCGGAGTGGTTCATGCGCCTGGCAAAGCGGCAGAACCTCTCGGCCCGGATCATCCCCGAGCCCGGGGAGCCTGCCGATCCAGGGGGGCTGGAGGAGCTGCTGGCCGTCTACCGGAACGCCTTCGAGGCGCTCGGAGCGGCATGGCCCCTGGCCAGGTCCGAGGTGGAGCGGCTCCTGAGCGACAGGGATGTCATCGACCAGCGCTCGCACAGGATCGACCGAATACCGGAATACCTCGATGAGGTGGACCGCTTCCTGGGCAGGGGGCCCTCCATGCCGGTGGATGCATCGTGCCTGAAGAAGTTTACGGACGAGGCCGTGAGAAAGGCCACGAAGAGGGGAAAGAAGCAGCCGGAGCACGCGGTCTTCGCCCTGTTCTGCGAGCTCCACAAGGCGGTCCAGGCGCTGGAAGTCGCCATGGAGCATACCCTCACCGGCCTCAAGGCGCGGTTCCTCGCCTCCCTGGAGCAGGACCTGTCCCGCCGCAAGGAGAAACGGGGCCTCGTGCACTACGACGACCTGCTCCTCGGGATGCATGGAGCCCTGCAGGGAAGCGGCGGCGACGCCTTGGCCGCAGCGGTGGCCGCGCGGTTCGACGCGGCACTCATCGACGAGTTCCAGGACACGGACCCCCTGCAGTACGAGATCTTCACGAGGTGTTTCACAGGCTCCGCTCTGTTCTTCATCGGCGACCCCAAGCAGGCCGTGTACAGCTTCCGGGGCGCGGACGTGTTCACCTACAGCAGGGCCGCCTCCGCGGTGGGCAACTCTTCCCGGCACACCCTTATCCACAACTGGCGGAGCGAGCCCGGGCTCATCGCAGCGGTGAACGCGGTCTTCTCCCGGGTGGAACATCCCTTTGTGTTCGACTGGATCCGCTTCGATCCCGCTTCACCCGCGCCAAGGCCTGTGCCGAAGGCGCTCACCGGCCTCGAAGGCGGCCCGCTCATGGTCTGGTGCCTGGACCGGGAGGGCGAAGGGGAGATCACCGTGGACCGTGCCGGAAGGGAGGTATGCAGGGCCACGGCCTTCGAGATCACCCGGCTGCTCTCACTTTCCCACAGGGGTGTGGTGAGGCTCGGCGGGGAGGAGATACGGCCCTCGGACATTGCCGTGCTCGTGCGCACCAACAGCCAGGCCCGCATGGTCAGGGACGCCCTGCAGCTTGCGCTCATCCCGTGCGTGCTCTACAGCGACGAGAACGTGTTCTTCTCGGCAGAGGCCCTGGAGATGGACATGCTCCTCGCGGCGGTCTTCGAGCCGCATCGGGAGGGGCTCGTGCGCGCCGCGCTCATGACCCGCATCCTCGGCCTGGACGCTCAGGCCCTGGATGCGTTCGGAGCGGACGAGACGGCCTGGGACGGCTGGATCGGGAAGTTCCACGCCTGGCGGGAGCTCTGGGCGCGCCACGGCTTCACGCCCATGATCCGTTCCCTGCTGGATGGAGAGGGTGTGCGGGAGCGGCTCCTCGGGGGTGAGGCGGGCGAGCGCGCACTCACGAACGTGCTCCACATCGCCGAGCTCTTGGGCAGGGCCGAGGCCGCGGAGAAGCTTGGCATGCAGGGCCTCAGAAAGTGGCTCGCAGAACGCCGGGACCCCGCGCTTCCCGTGAGCGACGAGTACCAGCTCAGGCTCGAGAGCGACGAGGACGCGGTGAAGGTCATGACCGTGCACAAGAGCAAGGGCCTCGAGTTCGCAATCGTGTTCTGCCCCTTTGCGTGGAGCACGAAGGACCAGAAGAAGGGGGAGGTCGTGGTGTTCCACGACGAGGATGCACGTGCCGTCTGCGACCTGGGGTCACCCGAGTATGACGACCACCGTGCCCGGGCTGCCCGGGAGGCCCTGGCCGAGGACGTGCGGCTTCTCTATGTGGCGCTCACCCGGGCGAAGAACCGGTGCTATGTGGCCCTGGCAGCGGTGCGGAAGGAGGGGGACTCGGCCATGACCCACCTCATGCAGGGAACCGAAGGGTTCGACATGCAGCAGGGCCTGAGCGACTTCTTGGAGCGCGCAGCCGGACGGGCCCAGGTGAAGCTCCTGCCCCGGGGGGAACCAGGTCCCCCGCCCGGCGGCCGTTCAAGCGGGCCGGTGCCTGCGGAGCGCGTTCTCGGAGCGGCCATTGACCGCACCTGGGGCATGGCGAGCTACACCGCGTTCATCCGCGGCATCCATCGTGCATCTGATGCCGCGGATCGGGACATGCTGCATCAGGCGGCAAGGACTGATACCCCGGAGAAACAGGGCAGGGAAAACGATATCTTCTCCTTCCCCAGGGGCGCCCGGGCGGGCACGCTCCTGCACGAGGTGTTCGAGCGCATCGGCTTCGCCCAGGACGGGGGGGAGATACGGTCCGTGGCGGAGGAGACCCTCGCACGCTACGGCTTCGATACGGCATGGACCGACGCGGTGACCGGCATGGTCCAGAGGGTCCTTGCCGCTGACCTGGGCGGGTTCAGCCTGTCCCGGGTGCAGGATTCCGAGCGGCTCGTGGAACTGGAGTTCATGTTCCCGCTGCACACGCTCACGCCTCAGGGCCTGGATGAGGCGCTCCGCGGGTGCGCTGCCGGGAGTGCGCCGTCGCCGAGCGCGCGGTTCCACTTCGACCCGGTGAAGGGCTTCCTCCGGGGCTTCATGGACCTGGTGTTCGTGCACGGCGGCAAATACTTTCTCGTGGACTGGAAGTCCAACCACCTGGGGGATACGGTGGAGGACTACCACCGGGACGCGCTGGCTGCGGCCATGGCGAGGGAGGGATACGTGCTCCAGTATCACCTTTACTGTGTGGCCCTGAACCGGTATTTGCGGAACCGGCTCGAGGGCTATGCCTATGACGCCCAATTCGGCGGGGTGATCTACGTGTTCCTGCGGGGCGTGGACCCGGCAAAAGGGCCGGAGTACGGCATTTTCCGGGCGCGGCCGGACGGGGAGGATGTCGCCAGGCTGGCCGGAATTCTCATGGGAGAGACATCATGAACAGCCACGCCTCCCTGTTTCCCCCGGGCCCATTCACCTCCATTGACCTGCACTTCGCACGGTTCATGATGAACCTGTCGGGCTCGGCGAACCGGGACCTCGCATTGGCCGCGGCCCTGCTCAGCTCCCTGGGCAGGCAGGGCCACACCTGCATGAACCTCGCCGCCCCACTGGCATCTCTGGACGCGGACGAAAGACTCCTGCAGGCCCTTCCCGGGCCGGAGGCATGGATCGCATCCCTCAGGCAGGAGCCCGTGGTCGGCATGCCGGGAGACTTTTCCCCCCTCATCCTTGACCCCTCGGGCAGGCTCTCCTTCCACCGGACCTACGAGCAGGAGCGCCTGCTCGCGGACCGGCTCATCGCCCTGAGCGCATCGGAACAGCCCATAGGCATGGAAACCCTGAAAAAGGCCATTTCCCGCATGTTCCCGGCCGGCCAGGACCAGGGCGAACTCCCGCAGAGGCTCGCCGCCCTCATCGCGGCGAGCAGGTCCCTGTGCGTGATCACGGGAGGGCCCGGCACGGGCAAGACTACGCTGGTGACGAAGATCCTGGCCCTGCTCCTCATGCTGGAACCGGACCTGACCATCGCCCTGGCAGCGCCCACGGGCAAGGCAGCCAGGAGGATCGCCGAGACCATCCAGGCCGGCGTCGAGCGACTCGATTGCCCGGAAGAGGTCCGCGGCCGGATACCCAGGGAGGCCTCCACCCTGCACCGGCTCCTGGGCTTCACCGCGGGGTCCGTGAAACCCCGGCGCGGACCGGACAACCCGCTCGCCTGCCGGGTGGTGGTCGTCGACGAGGCATCCATGGCAGACCTTGCCCTCATGGCAGCCCTCGTGCAGGCCCTGCCGGCTCACGGCAGGCTTATCCTCCTGGGCGACCGGAACCAGCTCGCGTCCGTGGCGGCAGGCTACGTGCTGGGAGACATCTGCGACACCGGGACCGCCCATGCCTACTCCCAAGGTCTTGCCGACCTGGCAGCCCGGGTCATCGATGCCGGGCTGCCTTCAACAGGGAGGCCCGGCATGCAGGACTCCATCGTGGAGCTCTCGAAGACATACCGTTTCAGTGAGCACAGCCCCATCTTCATGCTGAGCGCCGCGGTGAACGAGGGCAGTGCCGCGAAGTGCCGCGCGATCCTTACGGCACAATCCGCTGGCGGGATTCTCCACCACGACCTGCCCGGGCCCGGCGCCCTGCGCGAAGCGCTGCGGCCGGTGGTCCTCGCGGGGTACGGGGCATGCCTCGGCACCCCTGATCCTCGGGACCGCCTGCGCCTCTTCGAGGCATTCCGGGTGCTCTGCCCGGTGCGGGAGGGGCCGTACGGGGTTGCGGCCATGAACCGCCTCATCGAGGGGATCCTCGCGGATGAAGGCCTGCTGGACCCTTCGGGGCTCCACTATGATGGAAGGCCGGTACTCGTCACGGAAAACGACTATGGCCTGAACCTGTTCAACGGCGACATCGGGGTCACCGTCCGCGAGGGGGAGGCCCTGCGGGTCTGCTTTCCGGGCCGGGACGGGTCTGTCCGGCAGATCTCGCCTATGCGCCTGCCTGCTCACGAGACCGCGTTCGCCATGACCGTGCACAAGAGCCAGGGCTCGGAGTTCGATCGCATCCTCCTCGTCCTGCCGGACCGCGACTCGCCGGTGCTCTGCCGGGAGCTCGTGTACACGGCCATCACCCGGGCCAGGAGGGCGCTCGAGATCTGGTCGTCTCCCGAGGTCTTCTCGCAGGCCGTGTCGCGCAGGACGCTGAGGAACTCCAGCCTCTCCACGATGCTCTGGGCGCAGCGGGCCTGACCCTTGCCCCGGAGCCGGGAAAAGGGTAGAATCCAGGTCATGCTGACCGTTTTCAAGGCCTTTCTCATCACGGTGGTGGTCCTCTCGGCGATCCTCGTGGTCATCCACTTGGACTGTCTGGGATATCTGAACCGGCCGTGACGGGAGGTACGAAGAACCTACGAATTGTGCCATGACAGGCAGGTTCCAGGCCGCCGTCCTGGGTTTTCCACTGGTTTTTCCGGGATGTGCATTCCATTATCGAATAGTCACAACGGATTCCGTGGTATGACCGCTGAATGGACAACCCCTATCCACCGGTAAGATCTGCCCGAAGAAATTCCGATAAGGGGAATACATGCGGGCGCAGTGTATCCGATGCTCCCCTGCATGGTCAGAGTCATCCCGGGGAGGGGAGATGGCAAGGCGGCCCACCAAGGCGGATCTTGAGCACAGAATCCTGGATCTGGAGCGGGAGATCAGCGCCGTCAGACAGAAGGCCACGCAGTTCGAGGAGAGCTACCACTCCCTCTTTGCCCACTCCCTGGAACTGTTCTTCATCCACGATTTCGAGGGCCGCTTCTTGGACGCCAACGACCGGGCGCTGGACCTCCTCGGATACACCAGGGACGAGATTCCCGGGGTCGCCCTGGCCACCGTGCTCTGCCCCGAGCACCTCGCCAAGGCCGCCAGACTCCTCCGGGAACTGCGCGAGACGGGGTCCCAGGAGTATCAGAAACCCACCGAATACCGGCTCAGGACAAAGGACGGGCGCACCCTCTGGGTGGAGGCCAGTTCGTCCGTCATCTTCCGGGACGGTGTTCCGTATGCGGTCCAGGGCATTGCCCGGGACATCACCGAGCGGAAGCAGATCGAGGAGACGCTCCGCCTGAGCGAGGAACGGCACCGGAAGATCCTGGAAAGCATCAAGGAAGGCTACTACGAGCTCGATCTCAAGGGGAACGTCACCTACTTCAACGAGGTCGCCGGAACCCTGCTGGGATACGATCCCGCTCAGCTCCTGGGGATGAGCTATCGGGACTATACAAACCCGGACACGGCGGCGCGCATGTACGAGGTGTTCCACCGCATCTATGAGACCGGCACCCCGGAACGCCTGGTGGACTACGAGGTCATCTGCAGGGACGGAACCGTGCGCACCCACGAGCTGTCCGCCGGGCTCATGCGCGACGCGTCGGGCAACCCGTCTGGGTTCCACGTGCTCGTCCACGACATCACGTCGCGCAAAGAGGCCCAGGACAGACTGAAGAAGAGCGAGGAGCGCCACCGCACCATCTTCGAGAACACGGGCAATGCCACCATCCTCATCGCCGAGGACACCACCATAGAGCTCGCGAACTCCAATTTCGCAAAGCTCACGGGCTTCTCCAGGGAGGAACTGGAAGGCAAGATGAGTTGGACCGTGTTCATCGAGCCCGAAGACCTGGAGAGGATGAAGCGGTACCATGCCCAGCGGAGGGTCGCGCCGGAGGCAACGCCCGGCGCCTACGAGTTCAGGTTGAGGAATCGCGCAGGGGAGGTGAGGGACATTTTCCTCACCGTGGCCCTCATCCCGGGAACCATGGAGAGCGTTGCCTCGTGCATGGACATCACGGACCGCAAACGGGCCGAAGAGGAGCTGCGCCGGAGCGAGGAACGCTACCGGAACATCCTGGAGAGCATGCAGGAGGCCTACTACGAGGTGGACCTGGCGGGCAACTTCACCTTTTTCAACCCCCTGGCGGTGAGTCGTCTCGGCTATACACAGGACGAGCTCAGGGGCATGAACTTCCGGAAGTACATGGACGAGGAGAACGCGAAGAAGGTCTTCGATGCCTTCCATAGGGTTTTCGTCACGGGCGAGCCCCTTGCAGGCGTCGACTGGGAGCTCTTTGCCAGGGACGGCCGGAAGACCCATGTGGAGGCATCGGTCTCCCTGATGCGCGACGCAGCGGGTACCCCCATCGGCTTCAGGGGGATCGTCCGGGACGTCACCGAGCGGAAGAAGGCCGAGGACGCTCTCAAGGCCAGCGAGGAGAAGTACCGGGGAATCCTGGAGAGCATGCAGGAGTCGTACTTCGAGGTGGACCTCTCCGGCAACTTCACCTTCTGCAACGAGGCGGCCGTAACCATGTCCGGGTATGCCAGGGAAGAGCTCCTGGGAATGAATTACACGCGCTATTCCCCTCCGGAGACCGCAAGGTACATGTTCGAGACCTTCCACGACGTGTACGTGACAGGAATGCCGAAGCGCATGTCGGACTATCAGGTGTATCACACGGACGGGTCGCTCCACGACAACGAGCTCTCCGTGTGGCCCATGAGGGACGCATCGGGGACCATCGTGGGCTTCCACACCCTGGTGCGCGACATCACCGAGCGCAAGCGCGGCGAGAAGGCCCTTGCAGAGAGCGAGGCGAGGTACCGCTTCCTCACCGAGAACATGGGCGATATCAGCTTCACCGTGGACCTCGACATGCGCACCACCTACGTGAGCCCGTCCGTGGAGAAGATCCTGGGCTTCACCCCCGAGGAGCGGATGCGCCAGACGGCGGCAGAGCAGCTCACGGAGCGATCCTTCGCCTTGGCAATGGAAACCCTTTCTCTGGAGCTGGCACGAGACGGCCAGGAGGGTGTGGATCCTGACCGGTCGATCCTCATGGAGCTCGAGTATTTCCACAAGGATGGGTCCATCAGGTACCTGGAGACGAACTGCCGTGCCATGCGCGACAGCTCCGGCAGCGTGGCGGGCATCCACGGGGTGTCCCGGGACATCACGGACCGGAAAAAGGCCGAGAAGGCTCTCAGGGAGAGTGAACGGAAATACCGTCTCCTGGCCGAGAACCTGCGGGACGTGATCTGGGTGCTGGACGCGGACCTGAAATACATCTATGTGAGCCCCTCGGTGATGCAGCTCAGAGGGTATACCCCCGAAGAGGCTATGCAGCAGAAGATGGAGGATGTCCTTACACCCGCATCGTATCAGATGGCGGTGGAGCTTTTCACACAGGAAAAGCTGCTCGAGTTCGGCGGTCAGAGGCACGGCAGGGAATGGACCAGAAACCTTGACCTCGAGATGATCCGCAAGGACGGGTCCACGGTATGGACTGAGGTGACCCTGAACATCCTCTATGATGAGAACGGGTCGCCGGAAGGGCTGCTCGGCATCACCCACGATATCAGCGAACGCAGGAAGGCGGCCGAGGCCCTCCGCGAGAGCGAGGAGCGGTGGCAGTTCGCCCTGGAGGGCGCAGGCGACGGGGTCTGGGA
The DNA here is from genome assembly GCA_964572405.1 of uncultured Bacteriovoracaceae bacterium. Lineage (GTDB taxonomy): Bacteria > Desulfobacterota > Desulfomonilia > UBA1062 > UBA1062 > MWEI01. The sequence continues at coordinate 392 of CAZNGL010000017.1, read as the reverse complement.
CTACGACATCGCCTCCGGCAGGGTGTTCAGGACCAGGCGCTGGAAGGAGATGCTCGGGTATGCGGACGACGAGATCAGCGACAGCCCCGACGAGTGGGCCCGGCTGGTCCATCCCGACGACATGGAGCCTTCCGACAGGATGCTGGAGAGCCACCTCCGGGGCGAAACCCCAATCTATTCCAGCGAGCACCGGGTCAGGTGCAGGGACGGGTCCTTCAAGTGGATACTCGACCGCGGCAAGGTCGTTGCCTGGTCACAAGACGGAAGGCCGCTGCGCATCATCGGTACCCAGACCGACATCACGGAGCGCAGGCAGGCCGAGGAAGCCCTGAAGGCGAGCGAGGAACGGTTCCGCGACATGGCCAGGCTGCTGCCCGAGACGGTCTTCGAGG
>CAZNGL010000016.1:0-32873 GCA_964572405.1 uncultured Bacteriovoracaceae bacterium | reverse complement strand
GGAGGGTGTGTCCCATGAAGGTACTCGTCATCGACCCGGTGGGCGGGATCAGCGGTGACATGCTGCTGGCAGGCCTCGTCGATCTGGGTTGCCCCACGGGTGTCCTCGAAGAGGCATATGCCCGGCTCGACGTGGGACCCTACGCCCTGCGGCTGACTCATGAGGAGGTCAGCGGGATCGCGTGCGCACACCTCAGGTTCGAGGCCCCGGAGTCCCGGGAGGGGAGGACCTGGGCCCACATCCGCGACCACATCCTTGCGGTCCTGCCCGGGGCGGTGCGCAGCACCTCAACGAGGATCTTCGAGGCCCTTGCAAGGGCCGAGGGCCATGTCCACGGCGTGGATGCAGAGGAGGTGCACTTCCACGAGGTCGGCGCCGTGGACTCCATCCTGGACATCGTGGGCATTGCCGCGGCACTGGATCACCTGGGCGTCGAGGAGGTGTATGCCCTGAGCGTGCCGCTGGGCCGCGGAACCACGGAATCGCTCCACGGACGCATCCCGGTCCCTTCCCCTGCCACGCTCAGGCTCCTGGAGGGGTTCCCGGTGCGCTTCGCCGGCCCGCCCAGTGAACTCGCCACCCCCACGGGCGCGGCGGTGATCAGGGCCCTGGCCGTGCAGGGGGATCCGCCCGCCGATCTGGTGGTCACGGGGTCCGGCTACGGCTGCGGCTCCAGGCGCTTCGACGACTGGCCCAACCTCTGCCGGGTCGTGCTCGGCGAGGCGGACAGGGAGAAGGCTGCACGCAGGACCTTCCACGTGGAGGCCGACATCGACGACATGATGCCCGAGGACGCGGTCATGGCCCTGGAGAGGATCACCCTGGCAGGGGCCCTGGACGCGGGCATCACGCCCAGGATCATGAAGCAGGGCAGGCCCGGGTACACCCTGGGCGCGATCTGTGAGGATGCGCACCTCGCGGCGGTGCTGGAGGCCTTCCTCGTGCACACCACCACCATCGGCGTGCGGTACCACACCGTACAGCGCCGGGTGCTCCCGCGCAGGCAATACTCCATCGCCACCCCCTACGGGGAGGTGGACATCAAGGAGGTGAGGCTGCCCGACGGGTCCACGAGGACAAAACCCGAGTACCGGGACCTGCAGGAACTGGCGAAGCGCTCGGGGCTGGGGCTCGCGGCACTCAGGGCGGAAGTGGAGCGCTGCCTGGCGCAGAAGGCGCACGAAGGGACGGAGGAGCCATGAAGGATCTGCTCGAGGCCTACCGCAAAGGCGAGATCGGCGCCGACGAGGCGCAGGACAGGCTCATGCGCATGCTCTACGAGGAGGGTGAGGACTTCCTCCTCGACCTGCACCGGGGGCACCGCATCGGGTTCCCGGAGGTGGTCTATGCCGAGGGCAAGACCGACGAGCAGGTGCTTGCCATAACCGGGGCGCTGTACGAGAGGAACGGCAGCGTCTTCGTGTCCGTTGTGGATGAACACCGGCAACTCCTCGTCAGGAAGCGGTTTGCCGGCGCCGAGGTGCGCGCGGCGGGCAGGCTCCTCCTGGTGAGGAGGCCCGGGGCCGAACGAGCCAGGGAGGAGGGCTGCGTGGGCATCGTCACCGCAGGGACCGCGGACGTGCCCTATGCCCGGGAGACCGCGCTCATCCTCGAAGAGCTCGGCTTCGACCTCATCCACGCCTTCGACATCGGGGCCTCGGGCATGCACCGGCCCCTGCTCGGGCTGAGAAAGGCGAAGGATGCGGACCTGCTCATCGTGTTCGCCGGCATGGACGGCGTTCTGCCCACCCTCATCGCGTCGCTCACCGACCTGCCTCTCATCGCCGTGCCCACCCCGGTGGGGTACGGACACGGCGGCCAGGGGGAAGCGGCCCTTTCCACCATGCTCCAGTGCTGTGTGCCCGGGGTTCCCGTGCTGAACATCGGCAACAGCGTGGGAGCGGCCGCCGCCGCGGTGCGCATCCTGAAATCCTTCCAGAGACGCACCCATGGACAGCCTCGATAGACTCAGGGAAGCCATATCCCGGAAACAAAGGCTCCTGGTGCTCTTCTCCGGCGGCCTGGACAGTGCCGTGCTCGCCCGTGCTGCCCATGACTGCCTGGGGGAGGACGCAGCGGCCCTCACCTTCGACTCCACCATTATCCCTGCGGGAGATCTCGGCGAGGCAGTGCGTCTGGCCGCCCTCATGGGCATCCGGCACGTGGTGGTGGAGACGGACGAGCTCTCGGTGCCGGGGTTTGCATCCAACCCCCCGCAGCGCTGCTACCTGTGCCGCAAGGCAAGGGACGCCGCAGGGATCGCATGGGCCCGGGACAACGGGTTCGGTATGGTGGCAGACGGCATGAACGCCTCGGACCTGAGCGACTACCGGCCCGGCATGCGGGCCGCCCGGGAGGACGGCATCTGGCAGCCCTTTGCCGAGCTCGGCATCGTCAAGGACGAGATCCGCGCCATGGCCAGGGAGATGGGACTGCCTGCGTGGGACAGGCCCGCCACCGTGTGCCTGTGCTCGCGCTTCCCCTACGGGTCCCCCCTCGAGGAGGGGTTGCTGCGGCGGGTGGAAGCGGCCGAGGAGGTCCTGAAAAGGCTCGGGTTCAGAGAGGTCCGCGTCCGGCACTTCCCCCACGACACGGCCGTCATCGAGGTGGATGATCCCGCGGCTGTCCTGGTATACAAGGGCGAGATCACCAGGGAGCTGCGCTCGCTGGGATATGCCTTTGTCACCCTCGACCTCGAGGGGTATGCCAGCGGCAAACTGAACAGGACCCTCGACTGATCATGGTCCGGGGACCCGTGGCGCCCGGAACGGGAGGCCCCGGTATACATCTGAGCAATACACACCAGTGATTTGCCACCACTGAAGTCTCGCAGGTTATTCACTGTCAAAAGCCGCACTGCTTACCCCGATACGGCAGACGTGGGAATGGAAGGGCCTCAGGCGGCCTGCCCCCGGCGCTTCGCGCCTGCGGCCTTCCGCTCGGCTGTACAAATCTTTCTTGAGGAGGATCAGCATGAGAATACGGCTCAATACGGTGCTCGCCGTACTTACCTTCGGATCACTCCTGGGCGTTCTCTTTGTATCCATGGCCATTGCCTTTTCCCATGTGCACAAAGAGCTGGAGAGGATCGCCTTCGAGAATCAGGAAACGAGGATCAGGGTGTTCCACGACCTCCTCTCGAAACAGGGCAGAGGATTCCGCATAGAAGGGAACTCGCTCATGGTGGGCGAGTATCGGCTCAATGGGAACTACGCCCTGCCGGACAGGGTGAAGGATCTCTGCGGAGGCACTGCCACCATCTTCATGCATGATACGCGGGTTTCCACGAACGTGCTCAAGGCCGACGGGTCCCGCGCGGTGGGGACCAAGCTGCAGGGTCCCGCGTATGACGCGATCTTCAAGGAGGGGAGATCGTACCGCGGCAAGGCGGATATCCTGGGTATCCCGTATTTCACTGCCTACGATCCCATCAGGAACGGGCAGGGCCAAACCATCGGGGTGATCTATACCGGGGTGAAGGCAAGCGAGTTCTTCGCCTCGTACGACAAGCTGGTGATCCAGGTGGGACTGATCATCCTTGCCATCGCCGTACTGGTGGCCGCCGGGGTGTTCATGATGATCAAGGTCCTGATCACCAACCCCCTGGACAGGGTGCAGGCGCGGTTTCGGAAGGCCGCCCAGGGGGACCTGACCACGAGGATCCCGGTTACCCGATCCTACGAGATCGGAGACCTGTCCCGGGAGTTCAACCTGTTCACAGGCACCCTCGAGGACAAGGTGACCCGGATCAAGCAGATGGCCATGCAGCTCGACGATGCCATGCATGAGGTGGCTTCCGGGTCCCACGGCCTTTCCAGGACCACGCAGGAGCAGGCCTCTGCCGTCGAGCAGATCTCCGCCACCCTGCAGGAGATGGTCTCGTCCATCAAGCTCAATGCCGGGAACACCGAGGGCGGCCTCGCCAAGGCCAGGGAGACCCTGGGCGCGCTGGAGCAGAACCTCGCCATCGGGGACAGCCTCGCCTCTGCCATGACCCGCATCATGGACGCGTCGAGCAGGATCGAGCAGATCATCTCCACCGTGAACGACGTGGCGTTCCAGACGAACCTCCTCGCCCTCAATGCGGCCATCGAGGCAGCCAGGGCCGGCGAGCAGGGGAAGGGGTTCGCCGTGGTCGCCCAGGAGGTGAGATCGCTCGCCGAAAGGACAGCGCATGCCTCTCGGGAGATCAAGGAGCTCATCACCGATACGGCTGCTAAGATCGCCTCGGGTGACGAACTGGTGAAGAGATCAGGGGAATCCCTCCAGACCTGCAAGGAGCTGATGATGCGGCTCACCGGCGACATGGAGGAGATCGCGCTCATCACGAAGGAGCAGGCGTCGGGCGTGGACGAGCTCTCAAGGTCCCTGTCCCAGATCGAAGACTCGACCCAGCAGAACTCGTCCATGGTGGAGGAGCTGGCAAGCACCTCTGACAAGCTCCACAGCGAGGCGCAGTGTCTTGCGGAGATGGTGGAGCTCTTCACGGTGTCCTCTGACGGGCGCCAGGAGGTGTTTGCGGTCCCGGATCTCGATGCGGCATCCCGAGACGAACGGGAGGACGGCCGCAAACGGCAGGGCGAGCTCTCCGGTTCCGGCCAGTCGGTCAGGGCATCCCCTGCAGCCTCGTCCTGACGCACCATTTCCCATGAACGGGTTTCGGGCATCCCGGTGGGCGGGATGCCCGGGTGGGGCACGGCACGGGGTCTGGCCCCCCGTTCACACGTTTCATTCAATCCCGTTCAACGTTCCATTGAATGGAGCCCGCTTTCCCGCCTCCCGGCGCCTGGCTGGAGCTGAGCCGCGATTCATTTGATGGCCAATGATATCAATGGACTGTTGGTCATTCAGCGATTCTCCCGCAGAGTTGGCACGCTGTATGCGTTACAGATGGCAACAACGAACCGTGAAGGAGGTCAGGGAAGATGAAAAGGACAGTGCAGACCATAATCGTGGCCATGTTCGTGGTGATGATCACCGGTACCTTTGCCGTCGCAGCGGCGGCAACCACCGCAACCGGGAGCTTCCCCTTCTTCCACCTCGGCTGCCTCGTGGTGGGCGGGCTCACCATCGTCTCCCTGAAGCACCGGTACCCGAAGATCTATCTCACCGAGGCCGTGGGCTCCTTTGCCATGTACGCGGTGCTCGTGGCCCTGTTCACCGCACCGGTCATCGAGATGGTGAAAGGCCTTGTGAGCTGAGGAGAGATACCCCGGCAGACCAGATCCCTGATGAGGGCGGAACATACAAAGGAGGAGAGGCCATGAAACGGACACGACGAAACAGGCTGAAGACAAAGACGCTGAATCAGATCATCCTGCTGAGCGCATGGAGCTTCACCCTGGTCATCTCCTCGTTCCTGTTCCTGTTCGCGGGCCGCTGGATCGACATGCGGTTCAACACGGAACCGACCTTCATGCTGGGGCTCTTCGTGCTGGGTATCGCCCTGTGCATCGCCCGTATGTACACGGACTACACCAGGACCAGGGACGAGCTGAACAACAGCAGGAGGGTGAGGTACCAGGCCTGACACGCGGTCGAAAGCAAAGCCCGGAGAGCCATTTGCGGGCACACTCCATGAGGGCGGGTCGCCGGAACCGGGCGGCCCGCTGATTTTTTCCATCAGTCAGGCGGAAGGACCATCACCTGCTCCCCCACGGGCAGGGTCCTGACGGCAAGTCCCGATTCGCCTGCAGTGGCGCAGAATTCTGCGAAGTGGCTGGTATACAGGAACGACAGCCCCTCTTCCAGGGGCTGGAAGAAGTCGTCGAAGTGGATGGGGATGAGGGTGCGCGCCTTGACCTGCAGCGGCACCTGTGCGAGGTATTCCCCGGTATCCCCCCGCCCGGTGATGCCCAGCAGCACCACGTCCGAGCGCACCCCTGCATACATGCCCGGGACAAAGCCCGCGCTCCCATGGTGCAGGATCGTGCCGAAGGGGTGCGTGATGAGGATGGAAAAGGTGGTGCCCAGCCTGTAGTCCCCGGCGGGCCGGGGCGGGATCAACGGCTCCTCGACGGTGCCGGGGTAGGGCACCCTCCCGAACAGGGCGGGCCCGTGGGCGCTCTCCAGGAAGGTCAGCGTGAAGGCCCCCAGCGCCATGCTCCGGCCCGGCTGCACGGTCACGATCTGTGTCTCGGGAAGGCCTGCGCCCAGGCCGATGTTGCGGGTGCTCTGCGATCCCACCAGGGGCGCGCCCGTCTCCCTTGCGAAGAAGGGCGCGTCGAGGGCGTGGTCGAAGTGGGAATGGCTCACCACCACGGCCCGGATGGGGATGGGACCCGTGCGTGCAACCCACTGGCGGATGAGGTCCCGGTCCGGGTGCAGCTTCATGCCGAAGATCACCCTGCACAGGCCGAACCGGCTCACGTAGGGGTCGATGAGGATGCCGGTGGTGCCGTCCGATACCAGGACTCCGGCCGTGCCGAGCCAGGTCACGAACACCCCCGGTCTTATCGGGGCGCCCGTGGGGAGGAGGTGGGAGCGGTACACGTCCATGGGAGCACAACCGCCCAGCGCTGCAGCCAGCACGGGCAGGAGCACGCGGGTCAGGGACTTGTTCACGCCGGGAACCTCATGGGGTGCATGATACGGGAATACCCGGCATGAATCAACGGAAGGCGTCACTGGCGCAGCGTGAGCTCCACGGAGTGGGAACCCGACGGCGTCGGGAGGATCTCCACGTGCAGGCCGATGTCCTTCATGCGGAGGTCCGCGGATTCCACGACCTCCTGGATGTCCTTGATGCACTGGACGAGCAGGTGCAGGACCTTTTTCCGTGTCTGGTCGATGGTGGACCGCCTCGCTTCCAGATGGCTTGTCATGGGTTCATCCTCCCGCGCAACGCCCGGTCTCACATGCTCGATCATGCCGGTCCCATTGTCCTGGGTGTGTTCTGCCCAGTGCCGGCATCATTCACCAATAAGAAACCGTCCCCGCTGTCTGGCAATGAAGACTGCACAACATATGCCAGATAAAAAACACGGAATATCAGAGAGATAGCCGATAGTGTTGTTGCAATTTTACCACGGCTGGCCGGGAGACGGACCATGATCCACAAGGATCAGCTTGTCGGTGTCGAACCCGAGCGCTGCGGCCTTCGCGACGAGGCGGTCCAGCAATGCCCGGTCCATGCGGGGCTTCCGCGCGAGGATCCAGAGATAGGACCTGTCCGGCCCGCACACGAGGGCATGCTGATAGCCCCCGTGGTCGAGTTCAAAGACCACGTAGGACCCGTAGAAGGGCCCGAAGAAGGAGACTTTCAGGTACCCCAGGTCCGGCCGCTCGACGAAGAACGCCCTGCCTTCGGCCTGTTTCCAGGCCTTGTCTTCCGCAGAGTACCCGCGGTTTATCACCCTGACGCCGCCGCCTTCGCGCAGGCTGTACTGCGCCGTCACCCTGCTCAGGCCGCGTTCAAAGGGATGGTCGAGCCTGGCGACCTCGTACCACTGCCCGAGGTACCTCTCCAGGACGAAGTTTTCCACAGGCTTCACACCGTCCGGGATGCCCACGCACCCTGCCAGGAGGAGAACCAGGAGCACTGCAGTCCTTTTCATATCCCGTCCTTTCATGCCCGGACGTGATGCTCAGAAGGTTTCATCCGTCTCTATCTGTACTGCATGAGGGAAGGTGCATTTCCCCCGTACATACCGTTTCCTCGCAGTTCCCTCGCGCAGGAGTTCTATGAAAGCCGTAGTCATATCATACACACGCATGTCATACCCCTTTGCCGCCAGTGCCTTCTCGTATCCGAACTTATGACCGCGTCCTGCTGCGTGAAGCTCGGGGACAAAGGTGTTGGGGACAGACTCGTCGGAAGGGTTTTCGTATGAAACCATACAGTTGTAACGATTCGTTGCGTGGAAATTCCTGCATGCATAGGGGCGGACAGGGTATATCCGGCATCTGTCATCCTTCAGGAAGGGACATGCCAGGTTCGTCCCGAAATGCTGCTCACGGGATAACTGCCGGATTCTCTCGGCATTCGATTCTGCGGAGGTGAGGAATCCATGGATCTCATGCTGCGGGAGGGCTTTTCTCAGATACCTCAGGATCACGAACAGTTCATATGCCCTCACTTCGACCTTGAAATGGCAGCAATAGGAACACCCGACCGTGCAGTCGACCTTCAGGGGAATGGCGTCGGAAAGCCCGGCCAGGAGAAGATCGTGTCTCCGGTATGAATCCAGGGTGCAGCCCTCGATGTCTGACGATCGTGACAGGTCGTCAAAGGCGTGTTTAAACTCCTTCAAAGCCGCTTTCTCGTAGAATGGATCCATATGGTTCCTGCCTTCCCCGGAATAGGATACTGCGCGTTCTCTAGAATACCGCCATTGATATCCTCCGCGCAATCCATCAGACCCTGCCTTCATGCCAGCCTGACGGAAAGATACACCCCGGCGGCCACGCACCAGGCGTTGATGAATGCATTCAGGATCAGGTCGAGGGTGGAACTTGTATACACCCCGTTCTGGACGTTGAAGCTGAAGTCGAGCACGCCCAGGAAGACCATGGCCCCGGCGCAGATGAGGGACAGGCTCCTTCCCGGGGTCTTGCCCTGCCGGAGCCGGACCGCAGCCGTGATGAGGGCGACGGCCAGGATGATGTCGGGCAGCCAGAAGGAGTGCTCATAGGCGAGGTAGCACTCGGGCGGGTTCGCCGGGGCCAGTGAGATGGTGAAGAACCCTGCCCAGAACAGGAGCAGCCCCGCTCCGGTGACCAGCTCGATGACGGCCGCGGACCGCATCGCACAAGGCCCCTATATCCTGAACACGTTCGTGATGTTGGCCCTGGTGCCGTGCAGGTGCGCCTCCAGGAGCAGGGCCAGGGACTTGAGGGGGTTCAGGGGCGAGAGCCGTATGGCGGGGATCTTCATCATCGTTCCCAGAGCGTCGATGGTCTTTGCGAGGTTGTTGCACCCGGGGGAGACCGTGACGTTGCGCTTGCCCAGCCGCTGCCGCAGCGCGTGGTACCACTCGGCCATGGCACAGTCCCCGGCGATGTGCACCCGGCCCGTCACAACCGCCACCTCTGCCGGGTCGATCCCCTTGCCCATGAGGATGGTGAACCCGCCCCTGCCCGCAAAGTCCTGGCCGAACACCTCCAGGACCGCCTCGGTGTTGCGCCTGCAGCCCTCCCTGCAGCACATGGACCTGCCCCTGAGGATGCGCACGCCCTCTGGGTACTTCTCCAGCAGGTCCCAGGAGAAGCGCTGCTTCCTGGCCTCGAAGAGATCCCGGTTCTCGATCTGAATGCGATCGAAGTCCTGTTCGCCGAACCCGTACGCGGCGGCGCACCGCAGGTGCTCCACTTCCTCGATGGCGAAGCCCAGGAATTTCGCACAGGCCACGTCCACGGCCAGGGGGTCGTCACCGCCGATGATGAGGTTCAGGGGTACCACGCAGGTCTTCTCCTGGGCCAGTGCCGGGTAGTGGCCGTAGTTGGTTGCCTCCTGGCCGTCGATGAGGGTGAAGTCCGGGCGTATGGCGGCATAGATGTCCGCGATCTTCTGGTGCAGCCTGAAGTTGTGGTCCGGTATGCGGCTTTTCTGGTGCACCAGGCCGAACTGGTTCTTGATGCCCAGGGTCACCGTGGTCATGGAGTGGCTCTTGAGCTTGGGCACGGAGATGTATAGGTTCCGTCCCCGGTTCCGGATGAGGTGCTCGTGGATGAAGTCCGGTATGGCGATGAAGGACTGGAGCTTCTCCAGGTACAGGGGCATCTCCGCGGTCTCGTCGAGGTAGACCGGGATGGCGCCGGTCTCCTCGCACATCCGGCGCATGCCCGTGACCTCGAAGACGAGACGGGTGAAGTTGCCCTGGGTGCTGTTCTCCATGACGTAGACGTTGTGCGCCCCCCCGGCCTTGAAGTACCTCACCGCGGCCGAGACCACCTCTGGGGAGGTGTAGACGTGCGGCTTGGAATCGATGCCGTTCACCTTGAGGAACACGTCGCCCGATGACTTCAGCAGTGCACCAGCACCGCCGAAGGCGTCGAACACGCCCCTCACCGCCGCTTCGATGCCCTGCGCCGTATCCTCGAACCGTATCCGTGCCATGGCTTGCCTCCTTACTTCGTTGGGGCCTCGAAGAATGCCCACATCTCCTGAGCGATCTCAAAGTCCCTGCAGGTCGTGCCCACGATGAACAGTGGCAGGTACTGGATCCCGCCCGGGATGGTGTGGCCCCCGCCGTGGACGATGTAGTGCCGCACCCCGGAAGACTCCCAGCCGATGCGCTCCACGGTGCAGCCGTCATCCGGGTCCGTGTCCGGGAGCATCACCATGTCGGGCCGCCTGGCGCGGTCTTCGGCCTTCAGCCACGAACGCGCCGACTCCAGGGAGGACATCACCTCCCCCTTGGAGAAGACCCAGAGCAGCCTCACCGTGCCCCCCTCGAAGGGATTGATGGGGTCTTCGGTGCCGTTCACGATCATCACCTTCATCCCGGGCCTGGGGGCAGGGCACCTCGACTGGGAGGGAACCGGCATGCTCGCGCCCATGGTCGCGATGCCGCGGACCCTGTCCGGTATCTCGGAGGCGAGACGGAAGCACATGTGGCCGCCGTTGGAGAGACCCGCCAGGTAGACCCGGTCCGGGTTGATATGGTTCTTCTCCCTGCAGGCGTCGATGAGGGCAGAGATGAAACCCACGTCGTCCACGTTGAGCTCGTGGGCCTTGTCCCCGGGCGCGGTACGGCAGTCGTTCCAGTGCTTGTCGTATCCGTCGGGGTATGCCACCATGCACTTCACGCGGTCGGCCAGGCGGTCGAACTGGCCACCGCTCTGCTCGCGCACCTTCCGGCCGGTGCCCAGGGAGCCGTGCAGGACGATGACGAGCGCCGCAGACGCCGGCAGGTCAGCAGGCGTATAGGTCACATAGGTCCGTTCCATGGCGCCCAAGGTGACGCTTCCCGTGGCCGTCAGGCCCGTGAGCTGCGTATTGTCCGCGCGGCAGGTGAGGCCGGATGCCATGGTCACGCAGAGGAACCCGGCCACGATCAGCGCCATTTGTCTCATCAGATGCCTCCTCAGCAGGAAGTGTGACACCGGTGCGTCGTGAAACAGGTCCATCTAACACCCATTGCCGCTCGAACACAACCGTGAGATAGGTACACTCGAACGGGGTTGACACAAGCTTCGCGGGACACCATACAGGGGACATGGACTCCGTCGTGGTCAAGTGCGCCTTCTGCTTCACGAGGCATCTCATCACCCTGGACGGCGTCGACACCTGGTTCGTCCGGTGCCGCTGCGGGGCACAGGGCTTCACCGAAGACGAAGCGGAGTGCGCGGAGAACCGGCATTCGGGGCCGGGATTCACGGCCAGGCACTCCCAGACAAGCGATGGAACGCCCATCCTGCTCTCTGACCCCCTGGCCGTGTTCGTGGACGAGTGGGCCCGGTGCTGGTATGTGTCCTGGTACATTTTCATGGAGGACAGGCCCGGCGGCCCGGGCGGCGTGCGGCACCCGGGCCCCGGCGAGGGCGGCGTGCGGGAGCAGTGAGACGGCCCGGGGTGAAGGAGGACTTGCCGCCAGCGGCCCTGCTCAGAACTCGGTGAGCCGGTGGCCCGGGTGCCTTCCCAGGTAGTCCTGCACCACCTGCAGGGCGTTCTCGAAGGCGCCCCTTCCCGGTGTGAGCACGGACAGCCTGAGGTACTCGGACCACTGCGGGCCGTAGATGTCCCCGGGCGTGACCCTGATCCCCATGGCCAGGAGGTTCTCCTGGTGGACGCGGCTGGGCCCGGGAGCCCTGAGCCACAGACAGACGCCCTCGGCCTTGAAGGGCGTGGCCCTGGCCAGGTGCTCCTGGCGGGCCCTGAGCTCTGTCCTGAGCCGCAGCACGTGGGCCTTGAGCTCCGAGGACGAGAACATGGAGCACAGGCACCGCTGGAGGATGCCCGAGATGGAGAGGTCGTTGATCTCCTTGAGGTGGAGGATGCGGGCGCTGAGCGCCTCGGGCACCACGGCCAGGCCCAGGCGCAGTCCCGGGCCCAGGATGTTGGAGAAGCTCTTGATGTACACGACCCGCTCGTGGCGGTCAGCGGCTTTCAGCGGTACCATGCCCAGCACCTCGGAGAACGGGTCGTCCTCCACGATGAGGAAGTCCTGATCGGCTGCCATGTCCAGCAGGGCGCCGCGGAGCGGGTCAGGGATGGACCTTCCCGTGGGGATATGGCCCTGGGGCATGGTGTAGAACAGGCTGATGTTCAGGGAGCGGATCCGCTGCAGGTCCTCCGGGCTCGACAGGTAGGGGACCGGGATCACCGTTGCTCCCAGTGACTCGAAGATCCTGGCCGCGCCCCGGTACCCAGGGTCCTCCACGGCCACCACGTCGCCCTTTTTCAGCAGGGCCAGCCCCACCAGGAACAGGGCCTGCTGGGAGCCCGAGGTGATGATGGGCTGGCCGTCCACGCCCAGCGTCCGCAGCCATGCGGCGGACTGTTCCAGGAGGGGTGCATACCCGCGGGGCGGGTCGTAGGCCTCGAGCCCCTCCAGGGTCACCCTCAGGTGCGATGCCGCCCACAGGAGCAGCTCTTCGGGCGGCCTGATGGCGGCCATGTCCGTGATGGCCCCGGACAGGCCGTGTGCGACAAAGGTGCCCGAGCCCTGGCGGCTGATGACCAGGCCCTTGTCCACGAGGTGCTGATACACGTTCCTCGCGGTGAGCATGCTGATACGCTCGGTCCGCGCAAGCTCCCGGATCCCGGGAAGCCGCTCCCCGGGACGCTTCTTCTTCAGGATCTCTCCGGCCAGCCTCTCGGCCACGTCGCGGTACCGCATGCAGGTGCTCCTTGACCTGGGGAATATTGTGTGTAACTATTTTTGTATAGTGTTTAAAATGATATATAACAATAGCACGAGGTGGACAATGAAAACAATGGAGAAAAAGGATCAGGAACTGGTGAACAGGGGGCTCGCCCGGATGCTCAAGGGCGGGGTGATCATGGACGTGACCACGCCGGAACAGGCCCGCATCGCCGAGGACGCAGGGGCCGTGGCCGTCATGGCCCTGGAGCGGGTACCCGCGGACATCCGGCAGTTAGGCGGGGTCGCCCGGATGAGCGACCCCGGCGTGATCCGTGCCATCCAGCAGGCGGTGAGCATACCGGTCATGGCCAAGGTGAGGATCGGCCACTTCGTGGAGGCCCGGGTGCTGGAGGCCCTGCACATCGACTATATCGACGAGAGCGAGGTCCTCACCCCTGCCGACGAGGAGCACCACATCGACAAGCGCTCGTTCAGTGTCCCCTTCGTGTGCGGGTGCCGCGACCTGGGCGAGGCGGCCCGGAGGATCGCCGAGGGCGCCAGCATGATCCGCACCAAGGGCGAGGCCGGCACGGGCAATGTGGTGGAGGCCGTGCGTCACATGCGTGCCCTCATGCGGCAGATCCATGAGCTCTTAAGCCTCAGGGCCGACGAGGCCGCGGCCCTTGCAAGACAGATCGGCGCGCCGCTCGAAGTCCTGCTGGAGGTCCGCGAACTCGGGGCCCTGCCCGTGGTCAACTTCGCCGCAGGGGGCATCGCCACCCCGGCAGACGCTGCCCTCATGATGCAGCTCGGCGCCGACGGGGTGTTCGTGGGCTCGGGCATCTTCAAGTCCGCGGACCCGGCCAGGCGCGCCAGGGCCGTGGTGGAGGCGGTGGCGCACTGCGACGACCCCGCGTGGATCGCCAGGGTCTCCGAGGACCTCGGCGAGGCCATGCCTGGCCTGGAGGTCAGGACCCTTGAGGAGGGCCAGCGCCTGGCGAGCCGGGGATGGTGAAGGTCGGTATCCTGGCGCTCCAGGGGGATGTGGCCGAGCATGCGGCCTGCATCGCCCGTCTCGGCGCCGCGGTACGGGAGGTGCGCACGCCGCGGGACTGCGGCGGCATTGACGGGCTCGTCCTGCCCGGCGGCGAGAGCACGGCCATGCGCAGGCTCATCGCCTCGGCGGGATTGCGAGAACCAGTCCAGGAGCTCCTGGCGCAGGGAACGCCGGTGTGGGGCACCTGCGCCGGGGTGGTGCTCCTTGCTGAAGACGGTGTGTGGCCGTGCCCCGGACTGAAGGTGGAGCGGAACGCATACGGGCCTCAGCTTTTCAGCTTTGTGGCGCGGGCCAGGACAGAGGTCAACGACGTCGAAGCGGAACTGATCTTCATCAGGGCGCCCCGCATCCTCAAGGCCCCGGCAGGGGCGCGGGTCCTGTGCCGGGCTCGTGATGACATCGCCGCCCTCAGGTGGGAAGGCGTCCTGCTCACCACCTTCCACCCCGAGCTGGCGGAGCAGGGCCCGTTCCCCGGGTATTTCCTCGACATGGTGCGTTCCCGCGCCCGTTAAGGTGATCAGGTCTTCTTCTTGTCCAGGGCCTTCTGCAGCTTGTCGCCCAGAGAGCTGAAGGAGAAGCCCGTTTCCCCTGACCGGGTGAACCGGGTCCAGTCGCCGTCCGCGCCCTTGTCTCCCGGGGCCAGCGATATCCTGTGCTGGTCCGGCTCCACCCGCTCCACGGTCACCGTGACGGGGTCTCCCTCGCGGAGCTTCTCCAGGGCGGCCGCGTCGTGGTGCTGGGCCATCACGGACCTGGGCAGGAGACCTGTCACGCCCGGTTCCAGGCGGACGAAGTAGCCGAAGCGCTCCTTCTTCTCCACAACGCCCTCGCAGACCTGGGCGGGCCGGTAGCGCTGGGCGATGCCGATCCAGGGGTCGCCCTCGGCCTCCTTCATGGAGAGAGAGACCTTCCGGGCATCCGGCGAGATGTCCTTGATCATGACATCCACCTCGTCACCCACGGCCACCATGTCCTCGGGCTTCTTCACCCGTCTGGTGTAGCTCATCTCCGAGACGTGCACCAGACCCTCGATGCCCGGGGCGATCTCCACGAACACCCCGAACTCCGCGATCCTCCTCACGGTCCCCTTGAGCCTGTCGCCGGGCTTGAACCGGTTCAGCACGCTGCTCCAGGGGTCTTCCTGGGCCTGCTTCATGGAGAGCGAGATCCGCTTGCGGCCGGTTTTGGCGTCGTCTTCCACGCCGATCACCTTCACCGTGACCCGCTCGCCCATGTGCAGGATGTCCTCCGGGGACAGGACCCGCGACCAGCTCATCTCGGACACGTGCACCATGCCCTCGACCCTGTCCGAGAGCTCCACCAGGGCGCCGTACGGCATGATCCGGCTCACGGTTCCCTCGAGCACGGCCCCCACCTCCATGCGGTCGTAGAAGGCGGCCCTTGCCTCGGCCTGCTCCTTCTCCAGCAGCGTCCTGCGGGACAGGACGATGTTCCTGCCGTCCTCTTCGAGCTCGGTGATGAGGAAGAGGTAGGTCTTGCCGATGTGCACGGTCTGGTCTTCCACTCGGAACAGGTCCATCTGGCTGAAGGGGCAGAAGGCCCTGCGCCTCACCACCTCCACGCGGTACCCTCCCTTGACCTGCTCCATGACCTTGCCCTCGATGGGCACGGCCTTGTCGTGGGCCTCCTGGAGGATGGTCAGGCCCCCGATGCCCGAGATGGCCTTTGACAGCCTGATCTCGCCGCCCTTCTTGGACATGACGAAGGCCTCGATGGTGTCCCCCACCTCCAGCTGCAGGGCCCCCTCCTCGTCGGCGAATTCTGCGCGGTCGATGACCCCGTCGAGCTTGTGGCCGGTGTCCACGAAGATGTGCTCCCTGCCGATGGAGATGATGGTGCCCTTGATCCGGTCCCCGATCTGGATGGCACCACGCTGGTCCTTCTCATAGGCATCGAGCAGCTCCTCCATGGTCTGTGCGCTGGTGTCCGTGTGGTTGTCGTCTGTCATGTGCGACCTCGAGTGTATTCGGTGGTTTCAGGTAAGAGGATGCTATAGTGGAAAACTCATGCAGAGTAAATGCCAAAATACAGTGGAATCTCCGGCCGTGTCCCGCCGCTTGTGCGCTGCTTCAGGAGATGGTGAGCCACCGGTACTCCCGCACGTGGTCCAGAAACTCGAGGATGATGGCTTGGTCGTCCGTGGCAGCGGCCTGTGCGGTGAAGATGAACCTCCAGGACGGCTTCTGAGCCAGGCCCAGCAACTCCAGGAGGGACCCGGTCTGCGTCTTCCTCCCCAGTGCCCGGGCCACGGCCGTGAGGTGGGAGAACCGTATGGTGTACTCGCTGTGGGCGTGGAGCCTGATCTCCCGGGGAAAGGAGTCCAGGGCGAGACCCCGGGCGAGGTAGGGCATGTCCTGCGGTATGATGGGGTCACAGGAGTGCTCGCTGAGGAAGGCGGGAACCCCCGATCGGCACAGGGACTCCACCAGGCGGATGGCCCCCGTGTTGAGGGTGAACTCCCCGCTCTCCGGAACGGAAAGGCCGTAGCCTTCGATGATGCGGTAAGCGTCTTCCGGCAGGTCGTGCGCGCAGAGGCCCGTCGTCACGTCCAGGTCGCCCATGACCTCGTTCACGATGACGAGGTCGCAGCCCCTGATGGACCCCATGATCTCGTGGATGTCGGCCTGGACGAACGAGACCCTGTCCCTGAAGTCCGCGAGGAGTTCCCGCTGCCTTCTCAGCAGACCCCGGGAGAGGTCCACCATGCATGCCTTCCGGATCCTGGGGCCGTGGGCCTTCAGGAGCCCGAGCATGAGGGTGCCGTACCCGCCGCCCGCCTCCAGCACGCAGGCGGCCTCCGGCAGCAGGCCCTGCTCGATGAGGAAGCCACCCAGCACGCCGCCGTAGGTCCCTCCCATGCCCAAGGCCCGGGCGTAGGGCGTTGGACCTGCCCCCAGCGACTCGCAGATGGTGAGCTCCTTCATGAGGTCGATGGGGGAGTTTCGGTGGAAATCCCTGGTGGAACCGGTCGTCATATGGGGGTGTCCTATAGCGGATTTTCCCCGGCAAGTACAGGGGCTCGTCCATTGAAGCGCCTGGCAATCTGTGCTATGTGCCCCGCAGAGAAAGGAGGGACAGAGATGTTGAGGACAAAGACCTTCGTGGTGTGCATGGCCCTGGTGCTGGGAGTGGCAGGCATGGCATGTGCCGATACGCGCAACCCCTATGAGGGCGACTGGGTGGCCGATGTGGCGGCAAAGGTGCTGCCTTCGGTGGTGAACATATCCTCCGTGAAGACCGTTGCCCAGGTCTCCCCTCTGTTCTCGGATCCCTTCTTCCGGGAGTTCTTCGGCGGCGGCGTACCCCACGAGCGGGTCCAGCGGTCCCTGGGTTCGGGCGTCATCATCTCCCCCGACGGGTACATCGTGACCAACAACCACGTGGTGGGCGGTGCCGACAAGGTGGAGGTGCGGCTCTCCGATGCGCGGGTGTTCCCGGCCACCATCGTGGGCACCGACCCCAAGAGCGACGTGGCCATCATCAAGATCAACAGGACCGGGCTTCCCGCCATCAGGATCGGGGATTCCACGAAGCTCCGCATCGGGGAATTCGTCCTGGCCGTGGGCAACCCCTTCGGCCTTGAGCAGACCGTGACCATGGGCATCATCAGCGCCCTGGGGCGCTCGGGCCTCGGCATCACGGACTACGAGAACTTCATCCAGACCGACGCCGCCATCAACCCGGGCAATTCGGGCGGGGCCCTGGTGAACATGAAAGGCGAGCTCATCGGCATCAATACGGCCATCCTGTCGCGCACCGGCGGAAATGTGGGCATCGGCTTCGCCATCCCGGTGAACCTGGCCATGGGCATCAAGAAGAGCATCGACAGATACGGCAAGGTGGTCAGGGGATGGTTCGGTGTCACGGTCCAGGAGGTCACCCCCGAGCTGGCCCAGTCGCTGGGGCTGGCCTCGGCAAAGGGCGCCCTGGTCAACGAGGTTATCAAGGGATCTCCTGCCGAGAAGGCGGGCGTGAAACAGGGTGATGTCATCGTGGCCATCGACGGCCAGCCGGTGGCCAACACGGCCTCCATGAGGTTCCAGATCTCCGAGGTCATGCCGGGCGCCACCATGAAGGTCAAGGTGGTCCGCGACGGCAGGGAACGGGTCATCCCGGTGGTGGTGGGTGATCTCTCCAAGGCCCAGATCCCAGAACACATGGTGCTGATCCAGGACGACCGGTTCCTGGCAGGGGCCACGGTGGCGGACCTCACCCCGGCTTCCCGGGAGACCCTGGAGATACCGGCCAACGTCAAGGGGGTGGCGGTCATCGAGGTGGCAAACAACTCGGCGGCGTCCAGGACCGGTCTCAAGCCCGGGGACATCATCGTATCCATCAACAATGCCCCCACCAGGACCCTGCAGGAGCTCAAGAAGGTGGTGGACGGTCTGAAGGGCAGGAAGATGAGTCTCAGCCTGTACCGCCAGGGTGCGGTGATGACCCTGACCATCATCAGGTGATGCCCCCGGTGACGGTGGGGCAGGTGGGGCAACTGTGCGTGCGGTTATCCAGCGGGTGAGCGGGGCCGGCGTCCGGGTGGAGGGCGTGGAGGTGTCCCACATCGGCAGCGGGCTCTGCTGTCTCGTGGGGGTGGAGGCGGACGACGGGGCGGACGACTCCCTGTACATCGCCCGGAAGATCGTGGGGCTGCGGATCTTCGACGATGAAGCCGGGGTCATGAACCGCGACGTGGTCGAGGCCGGGGGAGACATCCTCCTCGTCTCGCAGTTCACCCTGCTGGGTGATGCCAGGAAGGGCAGGAGGCCGTCTTACTCGCATTCCGGGGACGTGGAGGCAGCCCGGGCAGTCTTCGACGGGTTCGTCAAGACGGTGAAGGAACTGTTCCCGGGGAGGGTGGAAACGGGAGTGTTCCAGGCCACCATGGACGTGTCCTTGGTCAACCACGGCCCGGTGACCATCCTCCTCGACAGCAGGAAGCTGTTCTAGGGCACGGGAAACTTCAGCCCTTGAGCGCCTTGATCCTCTCCAGGAGCTTTGCCTCGGGCATGGCTCCCACGATGTCGCCCACCTTCTGGCCGTTTTTGAACACCAGGAGGTTCGGGATGGAGCGGATGCCGTACTTCCTCGCCGTGTCCGGGTTCTTGTCCACGTCCAGCTTGGCGAACACGATCTCCCCCTGGTTCTTCTGGGCCAGGCTCTCCACGATGGGCGACAGCATCTTGCACGGCCCGCACCACTCGGCCCAGCAGTCCACCACGATGAACGGGTACTTGGCGACGGCCTGGTCCACGTCCTGATCCGTCAGTGTCAGTACGGTCCCAGGGTTCTCCGGGAATTTATCCTCAGCCATGGTCTCCTCCTGTGTTCGTTCTTACGGTGTGTATCCCCCGTAGGATGTCCCTTTCAGTCCGCTCACATACTCGTAGGCGGCAAAGGCTGCTGTGGCGCCGTCTCCGCAGGCCGTCACCACCTGCCTCAGCAGTTTCCTCGTGCAGTCCCCGCAGGCGAAGATGCCGGCAGCCGATGTCTTCATGTGGCTGTCCACCTCGACGTAGCCCGAGCCGTCCAGGGTTGCCACCCCCTTGAGCATGCCGGTATTGGGGATGGTGCCCGTGAAGATGAACACGCCGTCCGCCTCAAGGGTCCTTTTCGCCGCAGGGTCGCGCACGTCCTGCAGCGTGACGGACTGCACCGCATCCGTGCCCGTGATCTCCTCCACCACGGAGTTCCACGCGAAGGATATCTTCTCGTTGGCTTTGGCCCGCTCTTGGAGCACCGCCGTAGCCCTGAGCCGGTCCCTGCGGTGCACGATGGTCACGCTCGCGGCGAAGTTCGTCAGGTACAGGGCCTCCTGCACCGCGGTGTCGCCGCCGCCCACCACCACGACCCGGCCGCCCCGGTAGAAGGGGCCGTCGCAGGTGGCGCAGTAGGACACGCCCCTGCCGGTGAACTCCGCCTCTCCCGGCACGCCGAGGTGAGCATACTCGGTGCCCGTGGCCACGATGACGGACAGGGCCGTATGGTTCCCGGAAGATCCCTGCACCTGCCAGCACGCATGCCCCCCCTCGTCGTGGCGACTGACGGCGGTCGTGTCGTCGTCCGTTATTTCAAGGCCGAACCTGAGCGCCTGTTTGGTGAAGAGCTCCACCAGCTCGAACCCGCCGATTCCGTCCGGGAAGCCTGGATAGTTCTCGATGAGGTCCGTGGTGGTGATGAGGCTCGGATTGAACGCGCTGCGCACCAGGAGCGCCTTCATGCTCGCCCGGGCGGCATAGATCCCTGCCGTGAGACCGGCAGGCCCTCCTCCGACGATGATCACGTCATGCATGAGTTTCCCTCGCCCTTTCTTCCTGGGGGAGGTGCGACGCGGCGATTTGAGTTCATGTGGTCGCCCTCCTGTGGTATAGCTACAATAGAAACGATCTCGACGGAGGTCAAGTCATGAAGAAATTTCTCTGCGCCATGCTTCTGGTGATCTTCATCCCTTCGGTCTCGGAGGGTGCCGGGTATGTCGCCCTGAACTACGGGACAGGGGGCGAGGTGGAAGAATCGAGCTACGGGATAGAACTGGGGGGCATCTTCCTCTCTTCCCACCACCCCAGGGGAGGCGCCTTCAGCGTGGGCCTCGGGGTGAGCATCGCCGACACGGACGAGGACCCGCCCGCGAACCCCACCCGGGAGTACAACGACGGCAATGAGCAGGAGGTCTCGCTGGTGCTGGGCGCGGAGATCACACCGGCCTTCTTCGGCGTGGCAGGGGTCGGCTATGCCAGCCAGGACATCGTGAAACCCGGCATCGATCCCGGGGGTGATTCGGACACCGACCGGAACGCCTCCTGGATGCTCGGGGCGCGCTATGTGGTGGAATGGTTCAACATCGGCGTGGGCTACCATTCCCGCCGGGGCGTCATGGCCGGCATCGGGGTGGCCTTCTGACCGGCGCCCGCCGGTTCGAGGCGCCCTTTCACCCGGGACCTGGGCTCCTGTGCCCCGTGCAACGGTACAGGATCACGGCGCATCCGTGAAGAGACCCTGTCGGTCCGCACTCCTGGGTCTTGCCCTCATCCTCGTCTGCTGCGGATGCTCCAGCCTGCAGAACTACACCCTCAGGTCCGCCCCTGCCAGGGCCTCCGCGGTGTCCGGTGATTATCAGACCGCACTCTCCGTTTTCCCGGACAGCGACGCCAGGGGTGCAAACGAGATCCTGATCCGTCTCGAGCGCGCCATGATCCTCCAGAACATGGGCAGTTTCGAGGAGAGCTCCCGGGAATTCGAGATGGCCTCGGACAGGATCACGGAGCACGAGGAGAAGGCCGTGATCTCGGCCTCGCAGACCTTCGCCCAGGCAGGTACCCTGCTCATCAACGAACAGGTCATGACCTACGAGGGAGAGGACTTCGAAACCATCATGCTCCATACACTCAACATCCTGAACTACCTCATGCTCGGCGACCTGGAGGGCGCCCGGGTGGAGGTCCGCAGGGCCTACAGCCGTCAGAAGGCGCTGCGGGAGAAGCATGAGAAGGAGCTCGCACAGGCCGCGAAGCAATCGGATTCCGCCGGGTGGGAGCAGTCCCTGGAGAGCGGGGATCCCCAGGGGTATGCGCGATTGAGGGAGAGGGCCGCCACCGTCCGAAGCGTCTACCAGAACGCCTTCGCGTCCTACCTCTCGGCTCTGGTGTACGAGCTGCACGGGGAGCTCGACGAGGCATACATCGACGTGAAGGACGCCCACAAGGCCTATCCCGAGGCCCTGGGCATCCATGCCGACCTGGTGCGCCTGAGCAGGGTGCTTGGCTTCCGGGACGAGGCACAACGGTGGGAGGGGATGTTCGGCCGCCAGGCCCTGCCGCCCAAGGACGCTGTGGATGTGTTCGTGGTCTTCAGCCACGGCCAGGCCCCGGTCAGGGAGCCCGTCACGCTGCCCATACCCATCAGGGGCGGGATGGTGTTCGCGTCCCTGCCCGTGTACCGGTTCATCCCGTCGGGGGTGTCGGGGGCCGTGGTGAGCGCCGGGGATGAGCGCATGGAGACGTCCACCGTATGCGACGTGGATGCCATGGCCGCACGCAACCTGCTGGACCGGTTTCCCCTCCTCCTCGCCAAGCAGGTGGCCCGGTCGTACCTCAAGGCGCGCTCGGTGAGCGCCATGGAGCGGCAGCACGGCGCCGCCGGGGCATTGCTGGGGATCCTGTTCTCCGCCGTGACCGAGCAGGCGGACCTGCGGACGTGGTCCATGCTCCCCAAGCAGATCCAGACCGCCAGGCTCTTCGTGCCGCCCCACACCCCGGCGGTGACCCTCCAGGCGGTCCCGGGCGGGCCGCAGACAACGGTCCCCATCCCGGCCGGGGCGCGGCATCTCCTCGTATACTGCAGGTCCACGGATGCAGGCTTGAGCATCCACACGAAATGGTATTAAATGGCACAAGGAGGTGACTATGAAAAGACACAACCTCTTTCTGGCGCTTCTGGCAGTGGCATGTGCGGCCTGTGCCGGCACTGCCCCCAATGTCCTGCACGTCCAGGCCGGCCCGGCGGGTGTCGGCTCCACGAAGATCGAGATCAATGACCGGTACCTGGAGCGGGCCGTCGATTTCGGCGAGGTGAGCATCAGGGCGCTGGATGCCGCCGGCTCCTATGAGGTCCAGGTGCCGCTGACCAATCGCACCGAGCGCGATCTTTCCTTCGAGTACCGGTTCATGTGGTACGACGCGCGCGGGTTCGAGCTGAGCACCGTCACCTCGTGGCTGCCCGTGGTGCTCGGCGCACAGGAGACCAGGGGATTCCGGTCCGTGAGCCCCGCGGCGGCGGCTGCCTCGTTCAAGCTCATGGTGCGGAGCTCCAAGCCCGTGACCCCCACCGGGTCGTAAGAGAAGAACAGGAGGGAACCACCTATGTTGAGAACCATACTGTACCTCGGTACGGCAGTGCTCCTCGCCATGGCCTCAGGCTGCGCGAGCACCCCGGAGGTGAGCTACGGCAGCGCGGACCAGGTGGAGACGGTGACCACGGACTTCGGTTCCACCGATTTGCAGATGATCGCCGAAAAGATGGTGAACTCCCTGCTCGCGAGCCCCGTCATCGCCGCTGGAACGAAACCCGTGTTCTATGTCCAGAAGGTGCGGAACAAGACGGACGAGCACATCGACACGACCGCCGTGACGGACAAGATCCGGGTAACCCTGCTCAAATCGGGCCGGGTGCGGTTCACGGCCGTTGCCGACGTCAAGGACGAACTGGTGAACCAGCTCGAGTTCCAGACCAGCTCCGGCATGGTGGACCCGGCCACGGCGAGGTCCATGGGCAGGCTCGTGGGGGCCGAATACTTCCTCTACGGCGAGCTCACCTCCATCAGGAAGTCCGCGGGCAGGGTCAAGGACGTGTACTACAAGTTCACCCTGAACCTGGTGAACATCCAGAACGGGCTCATCGAGTGGGCCGACGAGAAGGAGATCAGGAAGCAGGCGAAGAAACCCCTCCTGGGAGGATGAGACGGTGTTCCTGCGGTGTTCCGGGGCGGGGCCGATGTACGGGAGGGTCCGCGGCAGGTTTGGCTTGACTCCGGCGGCAGGGAACGGATACAAAGCGATGTCGATCGTCTGAGCGGAGGTGATTCTCATGGATGTGGAGCATAAACTCGAAAAGGTGACCACCAGGACCATGGTGCTCTTCGGCACCATCGCACTGCTCGTCCTGTTCTCCAACCCCAGGTGGTGGTCCTGCCTCATCGGCGTCATTCCGGTCATAGCCGGGGAGGTGCTGCGGTTCTGGGCCACCGGGCACCTGCGCAAGAACGAGGAGCTCACCACGTCCGGACCCTACGCCCACCTGCAGTCTCCCCTGTACCTGGGCAGCTACATGATCGGCACGGGCCTGTGCATCATGGCGCTGAACCCGGTCATCTGGATCATCGCGTCGCTGATATTCTTTATCCACTACGTGCCGAGGAAGCAGGAGGTGGAGTGGGGAAGGCTGGAGAGGCGCTTCGGAGAGGAATTCCTCCGCTACAAGCGGGAGGTCAAGTACTTCATCCCCCGCCTCGACCCCTATCCCGAGGGCAGCAAGCACCTCTGGTCCTTTGCCCAGGCCATCGAGAACACCGAGCACCAGACCGCCATCGTGGTGATGGTCATCACCTTCCTCGTCATGTCCAAGCTGTTCTGGTGACGCGGGCGAACGCGGGTATAAAGATCAAAGCCGGGCAGCTATCTCCCCGGCCTTTTCTGTTGGCTGCTGTACGGGGGCGTGATGACCCCAGGGACTTTCTGCATGGAAACCTTGATCGGAAGATCATATAGTGATAGGGATATCAGGATTGGCGGCTGACACCTCACT
This sequence comes from uncultured Bacteriovoracaceae bacterium, assembly GCA_964572405.1. Taxonomy (GTDB): domain Bacteria; phylum Desulfobacterota; class Desulfomonilia; order UBA1062; family UBA1062; genus MWEI01. Next base: position 8,750 of record CAZNGL010000016.1, on the reverse strand, counting down.
GAGGAGTATTGTTATGGACATTCAGATCATCAGATGTGCACCGGAAAGGCTGAAGGCAAAACCCGTCGATGAATCCAAGCTGGGCTTCGGCCAGATCTTCACGGACCACATGTTCACGGTTCACTACACCGAGGGCAGGGGCTGGCATGACCCTGTCATCGGACCGTACGGCCCCATCACCCTCGACCCCACTGCCATGAGCCTCCACTACGGCCAGGAGATCTTCGAGGGGCTCAAGGCCTATCGCGGAAAGGACGGAAGCATCTACCTGTTCCGGCCCATGGAGAACATCAAGCGGATGAATGCCTCGGCCGAGCGCCTGTGCATGGCCACCATCGATCCGGAGCTGTTCATGGATGCCATGAAGAAGCTCGTCCTCCTGGAGCGGGACTGGATCCCCCGCGGAGCAGGGACTTCCCTGTATATCCGGCCGACCATGATCGCCACGGAATCGGCCCTGGGCGTCCACCCCTCGAACAAGTATCTCTTCTTCATCATCGTCGGCCCTGTGGGGGCGTACTATCCGGAGGGGTTCAGCCCGACCAAGATCTATGTCAGCGAGGATTACGTCCGGGCCGTACGAGGGGGCGTGGGCAACTGCAAGAATGCGGGGAACTATGCCGCCAGCCTCTATGCCAGCCAGAAGGCGAAGGCCATGGGGTACACGCAGGTCCTCTGGCTGGACGCCATCGAGCGGCAATACGTGGAAGAGGTGGGGACGAGCAACGTCTTCTTCCTCTTCGGCGAGGAGCTCTTCACGCCGCCCCTCTCAGGCTCCATCCTGCCCGGTATCACCCGGGATTCCGTGATCCATTTGGCGCGCAGCTGGGGCGTGAAGGTGACGGAGCGGGCCCCGTCCATGACGGAGATCATCTCCGGCATCGCCGATGGAAAGCTGAAAGAGGCGTTTGCTTCGGGCACTGCGGCCATCGTCTCCCCCATCGGCCAGATCTACTACCAGGGGAAAGAGCACGTCATCAACGGCGGCAACACAGGGACCCTGACGGAGCGCCTGTACAACGAGATCCTGCAGATCCAGTACGGAGAGAAGCCGGATCCCTTCGGCTGGCGCATGAAGATCTCGGACTGACCCGTTTCACCGGGAGATACCCGTACCGCCCTTGAGTCGCCCACAGGGGCCTTACCCCCTGCGGGGCAGCAGGGTACCATGATGCAGTGCGGCATCTCGCGGACATCTCGGCGCACCGGCATGGTCGATGTGCCCCCCGGGAACGGTACTCGTGTTGTTGTGAGTGAATTTCACCTGGAATGCCTCCTTGTCAATGCAGGAAGACCTCCGCGGCCCTGGTAGGCCCCGGAGTGAGGAGGTGACGGATGGTCACGTGTCCGAGATGCTCCTGCCCCGCCGCCATGGACGACCAGTTCTGCCGGCACTGCGGGGCTCGCCTTTCTGGCAGTCGGGGCGAGGCCCGCTACCGGCATGTCACGGTCCTGTGCACCGACCTGAGCGGATACAGCAGGCTCGCCGAGCGGCTCGATCCGGAGGACCTGAGGGCCTGTATGGACCGAATCATGGGAGAGGTCACCCGGATCATCCACCGATACGGCGGCACGGTGGAGAAGTACATCGGCGATGCGGTGGTGGCCCTCTTCGGCGGCCGGATCACCTGCGAGGATGATCCGGTCCGGGCCATCCTGGCGGCGCGGGCGGTCCACAGGGCTGTGGAGGAGGCGGAGACGCCCGTACCGGGAAGAGATGTCCTCGCCCTGAGGATGCACTCGGGCATCAGCACCGGCGAGGTCATAGTGGATTTCCGGCAGGTCGCAGAGTCCCCCCACGGGGCCCTGGGCAGGCCCATCAACATCGCATCGCGGCTCTGTGACATGGCAGGCGCGGGGGAGATCTTCATCGGGGAATCCCTGGTCACCGATGCCATGCGGCATTTTCACTTGGAGTGGATGGGCAGGAAGGTGCTCAAGGGGTTCCGCAACCCCATCCATGTGTACCGGGTCATGGGGGAACGGGCCGTCCCGGTGGGTGTCCACCGCCAGGGCGGGGTGACTTCCCCCCTGGTGGGGCGCGACCACGAGCTGTCCGTCCTCATGGCGAAGAAGGGGGATCTCCTCAGGGGCCGCGGAGGGGTGCTCAGCGTGGTGGGCGACGCAGGCGTGGGCAAGAGCAGGCTCGTCGAAGAGTTCAGGGCCGCATCCAGCCAGGAGACGGCCTTCTTCTGTACCTCCTGCTACGACCACACGAGGACCACCCCCTATGCCCCCCTGTTTCCGCTGGTCACGGAGGTGCTGGGTGTAACCGAACCCGAACGATCCGGCGGATGCATTGCCGGTCGCTCGCAGGCATACGGGGTTCATCCCCGGCATGCTGGGTTTCTGGCCGGCTTCGTGGAGCGGGCATGGACCGATCAGTGGGCGTCAGTGCAGGGCGGTGTAAAGGAGAGCATCAGCGATGCGGTCCTCTCCCTGCTCGAGGCGGCGGCACGCGCACGGCCGAGCGTGTTCTGCCTGGAGGACATCCACTGGGCGGACCAGAGCACCCTGGATCTGCTGGGATACCTTGCCCATGCATGGGAAGCCCGCTGTCCCTGCCTGCTCCTCGTCACCCAGCGCAAGGACATGGAGCGTACCCTGCCCGGTACGTGCCTGCAGATCAAGGAGCTCGGAGACGACGACGTCGGGCGGATGATCATGCTCATGCTGAACGCCGACACGCTGCCGGACGCCCTACGGGGCTTCCTGGTCAGGGCCACGGGCGGCAACCCCTTTTACCTCGAGGAGGTGGTGAACTTTCTCCTGGAACAGGGTGTCGATCCCTGTTCATATGGAAGAAACAGCGTGCTGGAGGAGGTACCGGTCACCCTGTACGGCCTCGTTTCCTCCCGGCTCGATCACCTGGGTCCGGATGCCAGGGGCATGCTCCAGGTGGCATCGCTCATGGGAAGGACCTTTTCCGTGGACCTGCTCAGTCACTTCTGCGGCGGTCCCGAGGTCCTGGAAGCGGCTGTGCAGAGCGCCCTCAGGCATGGTTTCATCCAGCCCGCAGGCGGGGCGCAGTTCTCCTTCAGGCACGAGATAACCCGCGACGTCGCTGCTCGGACCCTGCTCAAGGGTGAACGGGCGCTGCTCCACAGGAAGATCGCCCTCACCATGGAGGAGACCCTGGGACCCCGTGCCTCAGAACAGGCGGAGGACCTTGCCCGGCATTTCCGCCAGGCCGGGGAACATGAACGGGCGATCCACTACTGCATGGAGGCTGCACGGCGTGCCCAGGCCTCGGGTGCATGGGTGGAGGCCGCCGGGCACTACCGGGAGGCCGAGCAGCTCCTGCTTCTCGCTTCGGATGTCCCCGGGTCCGATGAACGGCTCATGGCGGCCCGGGAAGGCATCTGGATGTGCTCCCGGGTATTCAATCCCACCCTGGCCACCGGTGCCCTGGAGGCCGTGGCACTGCAGTACCGGGCCACGGGCAGGGAGAGGGACGAAGCCTTCTGCTCCATAAGGCTGATCAACCTCTATTCCCAGCAGGGCCTCTTCGACAGGGCGGTCCATGCATACGAGGAGGCGCTCACCCTGTGCCGGGACGATGCCGTGCTCGTGGCTGCAGCCCGTACGGCGCTGGCATACACGCACACCTACCTCGGCAGGCCCCTGGTCGCCCTGGAGCTCCTGGATGAGGCAAGGCAGGTCCTGGCTGCGGCAGACCCCTTTCTCCATGCGGTCAACCTGCTCACCGCCCTGGCGGCAAGCGTCTGGAGAGCAGACCTGGCAGGCGCCCATGCCTTCTACGGCAGGCTGAAGCAGCTGAGCGCGGCGTATCTGGACATCGATCTCATGGCGGACATCTGGCTCGCGCACATCTGCTGCCTGGAGGGGGGGTTCCGGAAGGCCCGCAGTGTGTACCGGGGGATCGTGGACAGGGAACGGAAACTGGGGAGGCTTTCAGGTGGGCTCACCTACCTGCGCATCCAGGGATCCATCTACTTCCGGTGCCGGTACTTCAAGGACCTCGCGGGAGCGCGTTCCGACCTGGAACTCTTCGACGACCTCGGCAGCCAGATCGCGGGGGCCGATTCCCTCAAGGGCCTCTATCGGGCATGGATCGCCCTGGAGGAGGGGAACGCCAGGGTCGCGCATGAACTCATCCTGTCCGCGCTCCCCGGCCTGCGCCGGGGCATCGCCAACCGGGTCCCCTATGCCTTGAACGCCTTGGCCGAGGCGAACCTCATGAGGGGTGACCATGATGCCGCAGGCCGGGCTGCCCGGGAGTGCATCGAATGGAACGAGCGCTCGGGCAATATGGACCAGCTCGTCTGGGCACTGAGGAATGCCGCCGAGGCGGACATCCTCCGGGGAGACCTGGCCGGGGCGAACAGGTCCCTTGCCCGCGCCCATGCCCTTGCCAGCACCATGGGCATGAAGCCCCACCTCGCCGGCACCCTTGCCGCATGGGGCAGGCTGCTTGCCAGGGCCGGCCGTCCGGACAAGGCCGCCCTGTGCCTGGAGAGATCCCGCCGGTTCTGGAAGGAGATGGGCCTGGCCGCCATGGCGAAGAAGGTCAACCTGGAGCGGGAGCGCCTGCTCAACCCCTGAGCGCGCCCCCTCCATCTGTGGTTTCGCCGCACCCGGTCAGGCCGGCGCGGCAGACAGTTTCCCTTTTGTAACCGAACCCCCTGAGGGGGATTCCCCTGCCGAAGGTGTGCACGAGCCCATACAGCCTCTTTCCACGGGCACTGCGAAGTGCCGCCTTCACCAGAGTCCTTCCTGCGGGGTCACACTAATGTTTTAGGGGTTCCGCTCGATAGGATACAGTAAGGCTGGGCGGACATGCCCGATACGTTCTTTGACAACTTGCGGGAAGTGCCATGTGTGCTCTTTGGCTGCAGAGACCACACATGGGTAAAAGAGTAACAGGAGCAGCGTTCACCACCGCAGGAACACCGAAGAAAGGGGCCGGGGGTACACCCTCATGGATCGAGGGGTTCTCAGGCGGGTCTCCTTCCTTCACAGCCAAACCACGGGTAACCGTGGGACGGAAAGCCACGGGTCCGCGCCGCCGTGTCGGGCGGACAGCCGGGTCGCCTCCTTCACAGCCACACCAGGGGTAACCCTGGGCCGGAAAGCCACGGGTCCGAAACGAGTGTGCGGACAGCCGGGCTGCCTGAGAAGGCTTCGACAGAATCTCACTCACAGCCACACCAGGGGTAACCCTGGGCCGGAAAGCCACGGGTCCACATGAGTGGACAGCCGGGTTGCCTGGAGAACCTCATCAGAAAGGAGTTTTTTCCAATGAAGAACAAGAGTCTCTTTGCCGCTCTGTGTATGGTCGGTCTGCTTATGCTCCCCTGCGCTGCGTCCGCGCAGATGGTGGCCATGTCCGACGACGAGCTGCGTGAAATCGTTGGTCAGGCAGGCATTGAGTTCAACACCCACGTCGACAACATGCCTGCCATGGGCGGTCTCCTCAACTACAGCGATGTCACCATCATCGGTTCCGTAGACTCACGGGGCTCCTCCACCGTGAATCAGAACTTCATCAACCAGATGGCCATGCCGGGCTTCGGCCCGATGGGCCTCGGGTTCATGGGCCTCGGCTCCATGGGTCTCGGCACTCACGTGATCGACATGACCATCGACATCGACCAGTTCACCATCGGCGCCATCCGTATAGGGAACAACACCACCGGGCCGGAGCTCGGCAGTCTGGCCATATACGATATGCACGTGGAGATCATGGGAACAGTATCAGTTTCGGCGCGCTGAGACGCACCTCGTTGCTCTTTTACCCCATTCCTTCGTGATGTCCCGTCTGAGGGTCGACGGGAGATCACCGTGATCCACCTGTACGGCAGTGCCTACTGCCGTACAAGTCTCTTCCGCTCCACCCCCTCGGGCCCCACGGGGTCCGTGCGCCGGTGCGGGGTGATGTCGATCCCCCCCCTGCGGGTGTAGAAGCACGTCACCAGGAGGCGTTCCGGGGCGCATCGGGTCATGATGTCGCAGTAGATCCGGTCGCATACCTCTTCCGCGAACCCCTGATGGTTCCGGTACGAGCACAGGTACCTCAGCAGGCTGCCATGGTCCATGGCGGCTCCCTTGTAGCCGATGACCACGCTCGCCCAGTCCGGCTGTCCCGTGATGGGGCACAGGGTCCGCAGGAGATCCGTACGGAGGGTCTCCTCCTGCAGGTTCTGACCGATGGAGAGCATGGCCGGATCCGGCCCCGCAGGGTTCCCCATGGCGAGGTCGAGATCGTCCAGGCACGTCCCTTCAACCTGCTCCACGGGCATCATGTCGGAGAACGCCCGGGCGCCGATGATCCTGACCTCCATCCACCCCGGGGTGAGCACGTTGGCCAGGTCATGACGGAGCACCTCCTCCAGCTCCAGGTCCGAGCCGAACCGTTCGTTGGCAAGTCCTCCCAGGTAGAGTTTGAGCGATTTCGACTCCACGATGGACGGGCTCGTCACCGGGTAGGCGAGCTCCAGGATGCCCGCCTCCGGCCTGCCCCTGGGGTTCAGCCAGGAGAGCTCGTAGCATCGCCAGAGGTCATAGCCGTGGACCGGCACAGGGCAGGACCTTCTGCCGACGGGGAAGAGCACCGAGGGGTCGCGGCCCCGCGGCAGGCTCGCCTTCCTGCCCAGCGGCATCCTGCTCATGCCAGGTACCTCGTGGGGTCAAGGCCGCTGTCGTGCTCCAGGGCGTATTTCCTTTCCAGGCAGGTGGCGCAGGTACCGCAGTGCAGGTCCATGCCCTTGTAGCACGACCAGGTCCGGGTGAAATCCACTCCCAGATCCCTGCCGATCCTGGCTATGGACCGCTTGTCGAGGCCTGCGAAGGGCGCCTCGATGCGTACCCCTGCAAAGGTCCCCAGGGTGGCCGCCCGGGACATGGCCTCTATGAAATCGTTCGTGCAGTCCGGATACACGGGATGGTCTCCCGCGTGGGACGCGATGAGCACCATGGGTATGGTGTGCGTCTCCGCATATCCGGCGGCAACGGAGAGCATGATCCCGTTCCGGAAGGGCACCACCGTGGACGAGATGGAATCCGCACGGTACGGGCCGTCGGGTATCTCCTCGCCAGAGAGCAGCAGGCTCGAGGTGAAGAGCGTGCCGAAGAAGGGCAGCTCCACCTCGGTGAAGACCGCCCCGTAGTTCTGGGCCAGCAGCCGTGCCATGGCGTTCTCCTTCCGGGAGTGCTTGGATCCGTAGTTGAAGTTCAGCGCATGGACAGAGCCATGGCGCTTCACCGCCCAGGCAAGGAGCACCGCCGAGTCCATGCCGCCGGAGAGCAGGATCACCGTCGCGTCATTCATACACCCCTCCTCTCGCCGAAGACCAGCACGTGGAGCCTCGGCGTCATGTGATATCCGTGGTCTCTGCAGAAGATGAATACGGTCTCCATCCGCTGCAGCTGTTCCTCCCTGGTGGCGCCCATGGGCATGATGAAGACCCGTTCGGCGTCCAGGGCATGCTCCCGCACGAAGGCGTCGATCTCCAGGAGCGACGGCAGGTCATCCGCCACGAACTTGTAGTAGTTCGCCTTGTCCAGGTCCTGGCCTGAGCAGTGCCACGCGCCGTCTATGCGCTTGGGGCCGAGCACGATGGTGGCCCCCTGCACGTCGGGGATCCCCGCCTTGCCGCTGGTCTCGTAGCAGATGCGGTACCCCCTGTCCACGAGGGCGTCGTGCAGCCCCTTCAGGCCCGATTCCCACTGCAGGAACGGCTCGCCTCCGGTGATGACCGCGAGCCTTGAGGGGTAGCGCCCCACCTCGAGGAGGACCTCGTCGATGCCCATCTCGGTGAACTCGTGCCAGGCATACGGGGTGTCGCACCACGGGCACAGGGGCTCGATGCAACCGCCCAGGCGGACGAAGACCGAGGGCGTCCCCAGCATGGGCCCCTCGCCCTGCAGGGAATGGTAGATCTCGGTGATCACGAGCTTCATGGCACGCTTCTCCGCTCCTTCAGGACAGGATGGTTCCTGGACGGGCATTATACATCACGGGTGGCGGGAAATCCACGCCTCCGCCGCCCACCGGCAGGGCCGGAGATCCTGGAGCGGATGCCGCTACTCCGGGGACTTCCAGGGCTTCCCAGATAACCATTCACACACGTTGTATTTTCTGCTAGGAGTACTTACGATAAGACAATGCTGGAGAGGGAGGACCCATGAAGATCATACAAGACGCATTGCATCGGGGCGACAAGGCCCTGAACGAGTACGAGTCCAAGCAGCTCCTGAGCGCCTACTCCATCCCGGTGACCAAGGAATTCGTGGCGGGCAGTGTCGCCGACGCCCTCTCGTTCGCCCGCCAGATCGGCTATCCCGTGGTGCTCAAGGGGTCTTCCCGCACGCTTACCCACAAGACCGAGCACCGCCTCATCGAACTCGGCATCGACGGCGACGCGGCCCTGGAGAAGGCATACCAGGCCCTCCAGGAACGGGGACGCGGGCAGCTCGACGGCATCCTGGTCCAGCAGATGGTCAAGGGCGAGCGCGAGCTGGTGGCGGGCCTCATCCGCGATCCCCAGTTCGGGCCCTGCGTCATGTTCGGTCTGGGCGGCATCTTCACCGAGGTCCTCAAGGACGTCACCTTCCGGGTCGCGCCGCTGGAGATGCGCGACGCCTTCGAGATGATGGACGAGATCAAGGCGAAGAAGCTCCTGGACGCCTTCCGGGGCAAGCCCGCCGTGAACCGGGAGGTGCTTGCAAAGGCGCTGGTGAACCTGGGCAGGATAGGCCTCGAGGTGGAAGAGGTGGCGGAGATCGAC
>CAZNGL010000015.1:0-33099 GCA_964572405.1 uncultured Bacteriovoracaceae bacterium | reverse complement strand
AGCGTGAGCTCCTTGCGGAAGATGCCCAGGAACAGCGTGATGCCGGTCTGGTCGGGCAGGCGCAGGATGCCGGTGGTGACGGGAGCCAGGACGGCGTTGATCGCCCTGTCCATTCCCACATGGGAGATGAAGGCAAGGACCAGGCTCGAGACCGCGATGACCGGCCAGGCAAAGGTGAGGAACTCCCTCAGTCTCCACCATGCCTTTCGGGCGACAAGGCCCGCATAGGGGCGCCTCAGGGGGGGCACGTCCATGATGATGCCCGGAGCCGGGTCGGCCTGCAGGCGGGACAGGACATACGAGACTGCCAGTGCCACCATGATATTGCCCGCATAGATGGCGGTGGTCCAGGCGGCGCCCAGGTACCTGCCGGCGAGCGCCAGGATGATCACACTCCTGGCCGAGCAGGCGATGAAGGGCACGATGAGCATGGTGAGCACGCGGTCGCGCTCGTACTCCATGTTCCGCGCAGCCATGATGGCCGGTACGTTGCACCCGTAGCCCAGGATGATGGGGATGGCGGACTTCCCGTGCATGCCGAAGTGGTGGAGCAGCCCGTCCACCATGAAGGCGATCCTCGGCAGCAGGCCGGAGTCCTCAAGGATGGCCATGATAATCAGCAGGGGGAGCAGGTAGGGCAGGACGATCCCCACCCCTGCCACGAAGCCGTCGTACAGACCGGAGACCGCCACGGCGGCCAGGCCGCCGGTCATGCCGGTCAGTGTCTGTCCAAGGGCGTCCAGGGGTTCCTCGATGGTGCCTGCGATGATGTCGCCCAGGACAAAGGATGCGAAGAACATGAAGAACAGGAGTCCCACCATGGATATGAGGCCTCCCGCCGGGTTGATGATGAAGTGGTCGATGCGTTCCCTGAGGGAGATCTGCTCCTTGTGCACCACCTTTGCCACCTGCTCGAAGAGATCGAACACCACGGCATGCCGGTGCGATGCGAACACGCCCACCTCGGGCCAGTTGTGCATCTCGGCCAGGGCCCGGCGCCTTTCCAGGACGAACTTGAGGAAGTGCGGGGCGATCTCTCCCGCCTTTTTCTCGAACTCCTCGTCCATCTCCAGGAGTCTGATGACCACGAACCGCTCGTCCATCTCCAGGACCGTCTTCAGGGCGGGGGGGTATCGTTCCAGGATCTCTGCGATGCATTCCTCCACGTCCCGGTCGTAGACGGGCTGGACGGGACGGAACTGCTTTCCCGGCAACCTGACTGCCGCCTCGAAGAGGTCCCGCACGCCGGTGCCCTCCACGGCGATGACCGGGTAGGCCTCCACCCCGGTGAGCGCCTTCAGCATTCCCAGGTCGACCTCTATGCCCTTGGCCTGGGCCTCGTCGAACATGTTCAGGGCCATGACCATGGGGATGTTCATCTCCAGGAGCTGGATCGTGAGTTCCAGGGACCGGCCCAGGATCGACGAGTCGAGCACGTTGATGACCACGTCCACGTTGCCTGAGAGCAGGTAGTCGCGTGCCACCTTTTCCGCCAGGTCGAGGGAGGTGATGGAATAGGTGCCGGGCAGGTCGATGAGCCTCACGGTCCTGCCTCCGAGGAACACACGCGTCTCGGTGAAGGACACCGTGGTGCCGGAGAAATTCCCGGTGTTTACCTTGAACCCGGCCACCGCGTTGAAGATGGTGGACTTCCCGCAGTTGGGCTGCCCGGCCAGGGCTATGACCAGTTCGTCACGAGGGGGCCTGATCGCTCACCTCCACGCAAGCCGCCATGCCGCGGCCGATCATGATCCTGGCGCCGGTGGAGACGTCCTCCACGAGCAGGGGGCCCCGGAACGGGGCCGTCCTGATGAGCCTGAACCTCCTGCCCTCGCGGATGCCCAGCCCTGCCATGCGGGCCTTCAGGCCCTTGCCGCCTGTGACGGCGGAAATGACGGCGGTCTCTCCCTCCTTCATGTCGAGGAGGGTCCAGGGCTTCTTCCGGGGGGACGGGCCGGTGGAGTCCGGTGTCCGGGTGGCAACCTGTGAGGCACGCCCCTTCGGGTCGGGTGAGGCCTCTTTCTGCGTGGTTGATGGCAGGTCTGTCCTGCGGGAAGGATTCATGCATCACCGCCCTGGCCCTGCGCGGACCTGCAGCCGGAACACACCCCGGTGAGCTCGAGGTAGTGGCCTTCCAGGGTGAAGCCGTATTCTTTTGCCACGGCCTCCTGGAGGACCTCGATGGCGGGATAGGAGAACTCGATGGTCTTGCCGCAGCGCGAGCACACGAGGTGGTCATGGTGCTCGTTGGCCCAGATATGCTCGTAGAGCGCCCCGCCTGAGCCCGTATCGTCGGTGTGACTCGCCCGGCGTATGATGCCGGCCCGGACCAGCAGCGCAAGGTTCCGGTACACCGTGGTCAGGGACAGGGAGTATCCCTGGGACCTGAGGAGCTCGAGGACGTGGTAGGGGTGGAAATGGCCGCCTATATCGCAAACAGTTTTCAACAAGGAGAGACGTTCCTTTGTCAACCTTCCCCCGGTAGATGCAAGAATGGAAGCAAACTTATCTACGCAGTAGCCCTTGGGGCTGCAGCTTGCGCACTGTGGCTTGAGGGGTTCGTGTTGCATATCATTACCAATAAAGGCAAGGCGAGACATTGTCAAGCACCAAGTGTGCAGTGGGTCATGAATCCATTGACAATCCTTCTTCGGGGGTTATCTTCTTTTTTGCTGACAGAGCTCGTTTCGCGGTCTGATATCCCTTCCGGTGATTGAACAGGGGAGTCTGGAATGGATCGGGTTCGTGCGGTTCTGCTTGTTCTCATGGTTCTCGGCCCCCTGGGTCCGGCTCGGGGGGGTGGAGCAGACGGATTGCTGGTGGGTGTCACCCGCGATTATCCGCCCTATGAGTACCTTGATGAAGATCAGAGACCCGCAGGGTTCGATGTCGACCTGTTCAGGGCGGTTGCGGAGGAGTCCGGGCTGCAGGTCGAGTTCGTGACTGGGCCCTGGATCCAGGTGCGTCAGGATCTTGAAGAAGGCCGCGTCCATGCCGTGACCGGTATGTTCTCCTCCCCCGAACGGGACCGGCTGGTGGATTTTTCCGAGCCCTTCCTCACCGTTTCCCACCGTATCTTTGTTCGAAAGGGAACAGCCATTCGAACGCTCGACGATGTCCGTGACAGGGAGGTCCTGGTCCAGAAGGGCGAGATCATGCATGACCTGGTATCGACCACCAGTCTCACTTATAAGGTCACCACCGTGGAGAGCCATCTCGATGCCCTGCGCATTCTGTCCTCGGGGAAGTGCGACTGTGCGCTTCTCGATGAACTTCAGGGCCGGTACCTCGTCCGTGTGCACGGCCTTGACAATCTCGAGGCCGTGGGAGAGCCCATCGCGTCGAGCCGGTACTGCTTCGCCGTCAGGGAGGGTGACGATGCACTGCGCGACAGGCTCAACGAGGGGCTCCGGGTCGTCAATGCGTCGGGCCGCTACGGTGAGATCTATAGGAAGTGGTTCGGCGTCGTCGAAGAGGAACGGTTCGCGGTGCGGATGTGGAGGTTCGCGGCCGCCATGGCCATACCGTTCTCCATCATCGTGGTGATCATGCTCCTGTGGTCGTGGACGCTGAGGAGGACCGTGAAGGTCCGTACCGAGGAACTGTCCCGCAAGGTGTCCGAGTGCGAACGGGCGGAGGATGCCGTCAGGGACTCGGAGGCGCTGTACCGGGCGATCTTCGAGCACACCGGGAACGCCTCGATCCTCATCAACAAGGACACGACCATCGCCCTGACCAACACCCAGTGGACCGCGCTGACCGGATACACCAGGGAGGAGTGCGAAGGCATCAGGAGTTGGACGGAGTTCGTCGTGCCCGAGGACCTCGAGCGGATGAAGGCGTACCATGCAGCCCGGAGGAACGACCCCGCCGATGCGCCGAAGATCTACGAGTTCCGGCTCATCGATCGCGCAGGGACGGTCCACGACTGCATCAACCATGTGGGGATGATCCCGGGCACGGACAGGAGCGTCGCATCGATCCTGGACATCACCGAGCGGAAACGGGCCGAGGAGGCGCTCCATGAGTCGCAGCGGATGCTTTCCCATACCATCGAGTTCCTGCCCGACCCCACCCTGGTCATCGACCGCCAGGGAAAGGTAGTCTCCTGGAATCGTGCCATCGCGGACATGACCGGCATACCTGCGGAGAACATGATCGGCAGGGGGGAGTATGAGTACGCCCTGCCGTTCTACGGGGAGAGAAGGCCGATTCTCATCGACCTTGTCCTCGCACCGGGCAAGAGTCTGGAAGCGAACTATTCAGACATCCACCGGCACAGGGACGTCCTCATAGCGGAGGCGTACGTGCCAGGGCTGCCGGGCGGCAGGCGGTTTCTGTCTGGAAAGGCCGCGGTCATCCGGAACATGAAAGGCGAGATCGTAGGCGCCATCGAGACCATCCGGGACATCACCGAGAAGAAGCTCGCCCAGGAGGCCCTGAGGGAAGCCCACGACCTCCTGGAGGAGCGCGTGGCTATGAGGACCGCAGAACTGCGGGAGGCCAACGAGGAGCTCAAGAAATTCGCCTACTTCGTCTCCCATGACCTCAGGGCACCGCTCATCAACCTCAAGGGCTTCTCCGCGGAGCTCCGCTCCACCCTCGATGATATACGACCGGCCCTGGAAGGTTCACAGGTTGAGGCGGAGGAGAGGGGCCGGATCGAGAAGGCGTTTCAGGAGGACATACCAGAGGCCCTGGGGTTCATCGAGACTTCCGTGACGCGCATGGACGGACTCATCAACGCGGTGCTCCAGCTCTCCCGGGCGGGACGAAGGCCCCTCGACCGGGAGCGGGTCGACATGAAGGCGCTGACGGAGACGATCATCAGGAGCATGGAGCACCAGATCGAGGAACGCCGGGTGGCAGTGCAGGTGGGGGAGCTCCCGGATGTGGTGGCGGACAGGATCTCCATGGAGCAGATCATGGGCAACCTCATCGACAACGCGGTGAAGTACCTTTCCCCGGAGCGCAGGGGGGAGGTCAGCATCTCGGGCGAGCGGACTCAAGACGCAGCGGTCTTCCACGTCCACGACAACGGCCGCGGGATATCCCGGGAGGATGCGCCCAGGGTCTTCGAGCTCTTCAGGCGGGTGGGCGCCCAGGATGTCCCTGGCTTCGGCATGGGGCTGAACTATGTCCAGGCCCTGGTGCGGCGCCATGGGGGCCGCATCTGGTGCGAGTCGGAGCCCGGCGAGGGGACCACCTTCAGCTTCACCATTACCGAAGCTGCCGGACAGGAGGGAGAAGGCGATGACCGATCATAGGAGTGTCACGATGGTTCTGGTGGAGGACGACCCAGGTCACGCCCGTCTCATCGAGAAGAACCTTCGCAGGGCCGGCATCACCAATGAAATCATCAAGCTCGAGGACGGCCGCAGGACCCTGGACTTCTTCTTCCCTAGCGAGGAACGGAGGAAGTTCTTCAGGCTCCCGCTGCCCATGCTCGTGCTGCTGGACCTGAACCTCCCGGTCATCGACGGGTACCAGGTGCTCAAGGCCCTCAAGGAGAACAAGAGGACCAGGAACATCCCGGTGATCATCCTGACCACCACGGACGACCCGCGGGAGGTGGAGCGATGCTACGAGCTCGGCTGCAACATCTATGTCACCAAGCCCGTGGACTACGAGAAGTTCGCCGAGGCCATCAAAAAGGTGGGGCTCTTCCTCTCCGTGGTCACGGTGCCCGGCGAATAGGAGGCTCTCATGGGTAATGCGAAACCCCTGCGCATCCTGTACATGGACGACGACCAGGGTCTGGCCCGGCTCTTCCAGAAAAACCTGGAGCGCGAGGGGTATGTGGTGGACATCGCCCCGGACGGGAAGACAGGCCTTGCCATGTATGAAACCGGCGGCTACGATATCGTGGCCGTGGACCAGGCCATGCCGGGCATGACCGGCATCGAGGTGCTCAGGGTCATTGCCCGAACCGTGGACCACCCCCCCATGATCATGGTGACGGGCACGGGCAGCGAGGAGATCGCGGTGGAGTCGCTCAAGCTGGGCGCCGCGGACTACATCATCAAGGACGTGGACGGGTACTATCTCAAGCTCATCCCCTCCCTCATCTGGAAGATCATCCAGAAGGAACAGATCATGGAGGAGCGCAGGCAGGCGCTGAACGCCCTGCGGGCCTCGGAGGAGAAGTTCTCCAAGGCGTTCCAGTTCAACCCCAACCCCATGACCATCGTACGGCTCAAGGACGGCACCTATGTGGACGTCAACGAGAGCGTCCTCAGGTTCACCGGCTACACCCGGGATGAGATCATCGGCAAGACCCCCTCCGAGCTGGACTTCTTCTCCGGCGAGAACATTGCCAGGCTCTACCGCCTCCTCATGGAGCACGGAGAGGTTCATGACTACGAGTACACCTTCCGCCTCAAGACCGGGGAGGAAGAGACAGGGCTCATCAGCGCCATAGTCCTCGATCTGGACGGCGAGCGGTGCGTCCTCACGGAGACCAACGTCATCACCCAGAGGAAGAAGGCCGAGTACGCCCTCAAGCTGTCCGAGCAGCTCAAGGCCTCCATCCTCAACACCGTGCCCCATGCCATCTTCGTCCTGAGGAACCGGGTGATCGTGTATGCCAGCAAGGGCTCGGAGAAGGTCTTCGGCTGGGGACCCGAAGAACTCATGGGAAGGAGCACCCGGATCCTGTACCGTTCCGACGAGGAATTCGATCAGTTGGGCAGGGAACTGTACCCAGCGCTTGAACAGCAGAAAACCGATTGCAGGGAACTTGTCTGCAGGCACAAGGTAGGCCGGGACATCCTCTGCAGATTATACACTTCCGTGATCGGCGACATACTGGAGGACAAGGGTGTCGTGGCGCTCTTCGAGGACGTGACCGAGCACCGGCGCATGCAGGAGGAGGTCGAGAAGGCCCGCCACCTCGAATCCATCGGCACCCTGGCAGGTTGCATTGCCCACGATTTCAACAACATCCTCACCGGGATCATGGGCAACATCTCCATCGCCAGGGCCGGGGTCGCCCGTGACGAACGGATTGTCAGCCGGCTCGACAAGGCGGAGCAGGGATGCGTCCAGGCCCACGAACTCGCGTCACGGCTCGTCACCTTTTCCCGGGGAGGGGCGCCCTGGAGAAAGACCTCTTTCCTGGGCAGGCTGCTGCGGGAGGCCGCCTGTTCCTGCGTATGCGGAGGCACGTACCGTGTGGACCTCGCCATCCCCGACGACCTCTGGGACGTGGAGATGGACGACATCCAGATGCGGCAGTGCGTGGAGAACCTTGTCATCAATGCAAAGGAGTCCATGCCGGAAGGGGGAACCATCCAAATCAGCGCTGAAAACGTGCCGGACACCTCTCTGATAACCGATGCCGCGGCACTCAAGGGGCTCCGGACAGGGGAACCCCATGTGCGGTGGTCCGTTGCCGACCACGGGTGCGGCATCCAAAAGGAGCACCTGCCGAAGATATTCGATCCGTATTTCTCCACCAAACCGTTCGGAAGCGCAAAGGGACTGGGCCTGGGGCTTTCCATCTGCCACTCCATCGTCACCAGGCACGAGGGCCTCATCACGGTTGCGTCCGATGCTGGGAAGGGCACCTCCGTCTCCGTGTATCTCCCGTGCAGGGGAGGGGCCTGAAGAACAGCCTTGACTAGAATAATATATTAGAATAAAATTCTAGAATGAAAAAGCGCAAGGGTCCACACCCGAACACACAGTCCCGGAAAGGATCCATCATCCGCTCGGCGCTCAGGTGCTTCTGTGAAATCGGTTTCTCCGCCACCACCATGGATGATATCCGGCAGTGCTCCGGGGCGAGCACGGGCAGCATCTATCACCACTTCAAGGGCAAGGACCAGCTCGCCGCCGAGGTCTACATGGAGGGTATCCGCGAGTACCAGGCAGGCCTCGTCGAGGTTTTCCGGTCGGATTCAAACGCCCGGGAAGGTATCCGCAGACTCGTCGAACACCACCTGCTCTGGGTCGAGGAGAACGTCGAGTGGTCGCGGTATTTGTTTCAGAAACGGTTCTCGGCATTCCTGGCCTCCACCGAGGAGACGCTCTCAGCCATGAACCGGGACCTCGCCGAGAGCGCTTCTGCCTGGTTCGGCCGGCACATCAGGGCAGGAGAGCTTCGAAGGACGCCCCCGGACATCATCATTGCCCTCATCCTGGGTCCCTGCATGGAGCACACGCGGCAGTATCTCGAAGGCCAGGCCACAACGAAGACGGACCGGGCGGTGCGAGAGCTCTCCAATGCCATATGGCGGGCCCTGGCGGTCCATGCAGAGGAGTGCTGAGGAAGCTTGTTCCGGGAGCTCTGCCGGTTTCCCGAGCCCGGTGCGTGACAGGATGCAAAGAAAGAGTGAAAGGTGGATCCATCCATGCAGGAAACAGGACCAGTCGTAGATGCCTGGCTGCAGCACCCGACCCTGGAATTCATCAACCACCCCATGTTCGCCTCCCTCAGGCGCTGGATGGGCATTGACAAGGTCATCGAGGCGATACCCGTGGAATTCACCCTGTCCGCCATGGATGAGGGTCACGTGGCCAAGGCACTCATCTGTTCCTGGTGGGGGCCTTCAGGGCCGCTCATCGAGAACGACTTCGTGGCGGCCATCGTCCGGAAGCACCCGGACCGGTTCGCGGGCATCGCCTCGGTGGACCTGTACCGCCCCATGGACGCGGTACGGGAGCTGCGCAGGTGCGTGAGGGAACTCGGGTTCAAAGGCCTGCGCATCGTGCAGTGGCTCTGGAACCTTCCGCCGAACGACCGCCGCTACTACCCGCTCTACGCGGAGTGCTGCGAACTGGATGTGCCGGTGGCCCTCCAGGTGGGCCATACGGGCCCGCTCTGCCCCTCGGACCCGGGCAGGCCCATACCCTACGTGGACGAGGTGGCCCTGGAGTTCCCCGAGCTCAGGATCGTGGGGGGGCACATCGGGTATCCTTGGACGACCGAGATGATCGCGCTGGCCACTAAATATCAGAACGTGTACATCGACACCTCAGCCTACACGGCCAGGCGCTTCCCCGAGGAACTGGTGCGCTACATGCGGACCAACGGCCGCCGGAAGGTCATGTTCGGCACCAACTACCCCATGATCACCCCGGCCAAGTGCCTCGAGGGGCTCGGGGACCTGGGGCTCGACGACGAGGCCCGGGGCCTCTTTCTCTCAGGGAACGCCCAGCGGGTCTACAGGCTCTGAGCATGCACGGCC
This sequence comes from uncultured Bacteriovoracaceae bacterium, assembly GCA_964572405.1. Taxonomy (GTDB): domain Bacteria; phylum Desulfobacterota; class Desulfomonilia; order UBA1062; family UBA1062; genus MWEI01. The sequence continues at coordinate 23,908 of CAZNGL010000015.1, read as the reverse complement.
GGTGAAAGCCGACCCGGACGAGATCCAAGGAACGGATCAGACGGGTTGTGGAACTGAACGATCATCTCCCGGTATGCTCATGAGGCTTTCTCCGGGCATCCAGGATATGGAGCAGTGCCAGCACGGGGTGACGAAGGAGCATGCGCGGACCCGCGTGCCTCATGACCGACTGCACCTGCTGCCTCATGTCGGGTCGGTAGCAGTGAACCGGACATTTCGAGCACACGGGCTTGCGGTCCTGATACGGGCATTTCTCCAGGCGCTTCAATGCATAGCTGAGCAGTTCGGTGCAGTCGTCGCAGAGGCTCGTCCGCGCGTGGCGGTCTCGACAGTAGAGCCGTATCATGGCCTCGACGGTGCGGCGTTCCCTGAGCAGCCTCTTCATGGCCCTGGGGGTGGATTTCTCGCCGGTGCCCTGCAAGGGATCAATCCCGGTCGAGGAAGATGTACTCGATCTTGTCCAGGGAGTCCTCGATGGCAAAGGGCAGGGCCTTGGCAAAGGTGTCGAGGATGACCAGGGCGTTCACCGGCGCGTCCAGGGAGCTGCCGGCGCGGATCCGCTTCGCCATGGCCATGTTCACCGCCTGGAGGTCGTGATACTGCTTCACCAGCCCCTGGAGGGTGAAATCGGCCGTGCCGCCCTGCTTGTTTCTGAAGTACTGGGTGAGGAGATACAGGGAGACGGCCCGGCAGATGGTCTCCTCCTGGGTGGCCAGCGGCAGGTGGAATCGGGCCATGGGCCTGAGGAACTCGGTGAGGGGGCAGCCCGAGACCGCACAGATGAGACCCATGAGCGAGCTGATCTCCTTCTGTGCGGTGGTGGTCCTGCTGATGGTCCGCTCCTCCATGCACACCTCCACGAACATCTCGTCAAAGGAGCGGACGTGGGTGAACCGCCGGACCACCTGGGCGATGCGGACGGCGAAGGGGCAGTGCGCATGACTGCCCGGAGGCAGCGGGCAGTTGGGGCACTGGTGGAAATCGAGGACGGTCCATCCGGGCAGGTCTCCGGGCACCGGGTCCTTCATGCGCAACGACCCCGCGTCGATGGTGACGGGAAATACTTCAGGCGAAGCGCCGTCGATATGGAAGGTGTACGCTATGGCGATGTCCTTCATGGCCGTTGTCCTGCCGTACCATCCCGGAGATGCCGGGAGCTCTGAATCCTCTCTCTATCATTACGGTACGGCCGGGAAATCTCTTTAGTGTCACGTCATCGCTTGAGGTCCGGGGGCCCTGTGCATCCATGACCGCAGAGAGTCAGTCCTTTCCGCCTCCAAAGAACTGTTCCACGGCATTCCCCACGCCCCTGACCACGTCTCCGGCCGCATCCGCTCCCTTCCTTCCCAGGGTGCCGGCGCCCTCGGCAACCCCCTTGATGCCCACGTCCAAAGCCTCCGCCATGGACGCGGCCAGCCTCCGTGAAAAGGCTTCGTGCAGGGTGAAGCGCGGATCGCTCATGTCTCCTTCCAGGACGAAGTCCAGGGAGATGCGGTTCTGGCTGTCCCTGAGGAAGGTCAGCACCGCGTCGCGGGGCACCCCCATGAAGGATCCGAACAGCCCCGGGGACGGAGCCAGTTCCAGGTCCGCGAGGGTGATCTTCCCCGGGGCCCTGATCCGCCCCTTCTTCACCTCTGATACGACATCGGCGTCAAGGGTTCCGCCCAGGACCTTCACGTCGCCCGACCTGCTCAGGTAGGGGCTGAGGACTGCAAGGTCCACGGTCCTCAGGCGCACGGTCACCTCGGAGTCCCTGGAGGCAATGACAACCCATCCCCTGATATCCACCGTGCCGCTGGCGTGCACGCCTCTGGCCACTCCCGTGAGGGAGAAGTCGCTCCTGCCTGCGTACGCCGGGATATCGAGGTTCCTGAGGGTAGCCTGGATCTGTTCCAGACGCATCTGAACCGGGGGTCTGGCCACCGAGGCGTCGAAGAACTCGATCACCGCGTCCTCGAGGGTTATGCGCCCGATGGTCACCAGGTCCCCTCCGGCAGGTGTGCGGGAAGCAGGGCGTCTCTCGTCCCTGTTCAGGAGGCTGGGCACCACCAGGACCTTGCCGGCCGGGGTCTTGTAAACACAGAGGTAGGGTTTTTCCACGATGACGGACCGTACTCGATACCGGCCCGAGAACAGGCTGCGCAGGCTGGGGACGACTCTCACCCGTTCGGCCCGCAGGGTGTTCCGGGCGGGCCATTTGGCCGGACCCCTGATCCGGAGGCCCTCCACGTACACCCCGGTAAAGCCCACGCTGATCGAGGCGATCTCGCTGCCCGGGCCCAGTACCTGTTCCACCTTCTTTTCCAGGGTGGCGACCGCCGTCTTCATGCCGATGGCGGCTGAGACAAGGAGGATCACCGCGAGGATGACGCACATCCACAGGTATCTATGACTGCCCATGAGCCGGTCTCCATCCGTATATGGTTAATCCCGGTCGTTCCCCGGGGACAGGAGCTTTGTGTAGTGGCGTCCGGTGAGGGTATATCCCAGTGGCCGGAAAAACCTCTGCGCATTCTCTCCCCCGTGGATGGCGCTCTCAAGCCGGATGCCCCTGCACCCCTTCTCCCCGGCAAGCTCCTCGGCCCATGCCAGGAGGACGCGCCCCGCGCCGCGACTGCGGGACAGGGATCCTGACACCAGCAGGACCACCTCGCCGAAGCGGGTCTTCCCCCCGATGTCTTCCTGGATGCGAAACGTCATGGCCCCGCAGATGCGGCCTTCCTCCTCGCAGACATAGGACCCGTTCTCAGGGGTGCGCCTGGAGTGCTTCAGCAGGTCCCGGACCTCGTCCGCGCTCGCTGCGCGGCCGGCCGGCCCGTTGAACAGCCCCTGCAGGATTTCAATATCGTCACTGCAGACAGGCCTGATCAGTTTTTCCTCCCGGTGACCCATGGTGTGGGATTGTAGCGTGTTCCCATGTTTTTTCAACAGGATAAAAAGCCCGACAACATCCGGGTTCTCCGGCGGCCGGATACTTCCCCTTGTCAAATCCCCCGGCTTATGCCATGGAGGGCTTGCGCCGATAGAAAGAGCAGACACGGGGAATGGAACAACAGGTGAATACGTCCGCAGATCCGACCATGAAGCCGCTTCGCATCCTGAGCTACAACACCCATGTATGCATCAGGGCGACCAGATCATCCGAACGGCTGAAAAACCTCTGGAAGCATGTCCTGCCCTCGAAGTGCAAGATGGAAAACCTCAGGGCGATATCTGGCCTTCTGAGGCAGTTCGACGTGGTGGGGCTCCAGGAGTCCGACGCGGGGAGCCTCCGCTCCTGCTTCAAGAACCATACGAAGTTCCTCGCTCACCACGGCGGGTTCGACCACTGGGCCGAGCAGGTGAACCGTGACCTGGTCTTTGCCCGGCACAGCATCGGGTTCCTCTCCCGCTACCGGATCCTGTCCATCTCGCGGCATCAGCTGCCGTCCAAGATTCCGGGCAGGGGCCTGATGGTGGTCCACCTCGACGTGGCGGGCGAGCCCATCGCGTTTGCCGTGGCCCACCTCTCGCTGGGCTCCCGGGACAGGATCAGACAGGCCCTGGCCATCGGGGACATCATCCGCGATCTCGACTGCCGGGCCATCCTCATGGGCGACTTCAACTGCACCTCACAGAGCGACGAGCTGTGGGCCATCAGCGCCAGGACTGGCCTGAAGCCTGCCATTCGGAACATGCCCACGTACCCGAGCTGGAACCCCCGGAGGGATATCGACCATATCCTCGTCTCCGAGGGCATATCCATCAGCAGGGCGCGGACCATCGACTTCCCCATGTCCGACCATCTGCCGCTGGCCATCGAGGCGGTGATCCGCCGGCGCACGGACAATGCCGCCCATGCCCTGTGCAAGGCGGCCTGACGCCGGTTCCACTCCTTTCCCTCGGTCAATCCTGACAATCACGAGCGTGGATATCCCCGCCGAGCTGCGAGGGCATGCAGGCCCCCGGGGTATCGGCGGGGGAATGACCGGCGTTATGACTCTCCCCGTGGCCGTTCACACGGCCATGGGGGGGTCCGAGTTCGAGAGGGTTATCCCCCGAGGTATTCCAGGGCGATCTTCAGCATCCTGCGGATGGGCTCTGCGGCTCCCCAGAGGAGCTGGTCGCCCACGGTGAAGCACGTGAGGTAGCGCTCCCCGAGGTTCATCTTGCGGATGCGGCCCACCGGGACCGTGAGGGTTCCAGTCACCGCCGCGGGCGTCAGGGCCTTGAGGGTTTCTTCCTTGGTGTTGGGCACCACCCTGACCCAGTCGTTGGCATCGGCGATGATCTTCGTGATCTCCTTGAGGCCCACGTCCTTTCTGAGCTTGACGGTGAGGCCCTGGGAGTGGCAGCGCATGGAGCTTACGCGCACGCAGATCCCGTCCACCGGGATGGTCCTCCTGGTTCCCAGGATCTTGTTGGTCTCCACTATGCCCTTCCATTCCTCCCTGCTCTGGCCGTTCTCCATGGCCGAGTCGATCCAGGGCAGCAGACTGGCGGCGAGCGGGTATCCGAAGACCTTTTTCGGGAAGGCCTTGTCATGCAGGGCGGAGACCACCTGCCTGTCCAGCTCAAGGGCGGCGGTCGCCGGCTTGGCGAGGAGCTTCCTGGACGCAGCCCCCACGAAGGCCATCTGCTCCACCAGTTCGCGCATGTTGTTTGCCCCGGCGCCGGAGGCAGCCTGGTAGGTCATGGAGGTGACCCACTCCACCAGGTTTTCGCGGAAGAGACCGCCGATGGCCATGAGCATGAGGCTCACCGTGCAGTTACCGCCGATATAGTCCCTGATACCCTTCTTCAGTCCCCTGTCGATGACGTCGCGGTTCACCGGGTCCAGGATGATGATGCTGTCGTCCTTCATGCGCAGCGCCGACGACGCGTCAATCCAGTAGCCCTTCCACCCTGACTTGCGCAGCTTGGGATAGACCTCCCTGGTGTGATCGCTGCCCTGGCAGGTGACGATGATGTCCGCGGTCCTGAGTTCCTTCACGTCGTATGCATCCTTGAGAGGAGGGATCGTGATACCCACCCTGGGGCCCTTCTGGCCCACCTGCGAGGTGGTGAAGAAGACCGGTTCGAACCCCTTGAAATCACCCTCCGCCAGCATCCTGTCCATGAGGACCGAACCCACCATGCCGCGCCATCCGATGAACGCCACTCGTACCATGCGCCTTTCCTTTCACAAGAAGAGTCATGCCGGCTGATGTGCCCGGCACCCGAATCATCACTAGTATCCACAAATGACCCGGCGAGTCAATTGTTCCTTCGTTTCGCCTTGTGCAGGAAAACGGTGAGGACGAGGCCCCCTACGGCAAGGCCCGCCTCGGTGAACAGGGCACAGGTGAAGCCGCCGGTGAGTTCCTTCGCCGAGGCGAAGATGTAGGGACCGCAGAAGCTGGCCAGCCCGCATGCCGTGAATATGACCCCGTAGATCTTTCCGATGTGGGCGGAGCCGAACTCGTCGGCCGCAAGGGCCGGCATGGAGGCCATGGTCCCGCCGTAGCATGCCAGGATGTAGAAGCAGAGCCCGGCGAAGACGTACAGGGTGTTGACGCGGGTCAGCAGGGCGAACCCTGCTGCAAAGGAGAGGAAGATGAGGGCGAAGACCGTCCTGCGCCCGATGAAGTCCGAGAACCATGACCAGGCCAGTCTGCCGAACCCGTTGAAGAGTCCTGCGATGGCCACCACGGTGCCCGAGGCGATGGCGATCTCCCTCATCGTCTCCTCGGGCGCACTCCCTCCCAGGGCCGCGAGCATGACCTCCTGGGCCATGGGCGAGAGCTGCGATATGAGGCCGAGTCCCGCCGTGATGCTCACGAAGAGCATGGTCCACAGGATCCAGAACCGGGGCGACCTGACTGCCTGGGCAAAGGTGGACGATTCCGGCAGGATCGACGCATGGGGAGAACCCTGTGGGTGAGGCAAGGGGGCCCAGTCCCCCGGGGGGTTGGAGAGGAAGAGGGCGGACGGCAGGATGACGGCAAGGCACACCGTGCCCCACAGGTAGAATGTGCGTGCCACGCCGAGATCGATGATGAGGGCGGGTCCGAGGTTGCCCATGATGAAGGACCCCAGTCCGTAGCCCATGACGGCAAGACCGGTGAGCATTCCCCGCTTGTCGGGGAACCACCTGATGAGCGTGGCGATGGGGGTCACGTAGCCGAATCCCCCGCCGAGCCCGGCAATGAACCCGTATGCCGTGATGAGCAGGGTGATGCTCTGGATGCCGTTCGCCAGGCCGCCCAGCAGGATCCCCGCGCAGTACAGGGCCCCGCCGAGGGTCCCGACAATCCGGGGGCCCGCTCTGTCCACCAGGGTGCCCCCGAAGGCCACGGCCAGGGCGAACACGGCCCCGTAGATCATGAAGGCGAGCTGGGTCTGGGTCTCTCCCCAGCCGTTGGCGGCCATCATGGGCTTCTTGAAGATGGACCATGCGTACACCGTACCCAGGCAGAGCTGCATCAGCACTGCTGCCAGGGCTATCCCCCACCGTCTTGTCATGAGACGTGCGTGCGCGGTCTCCATGGATCGTCCCCCTCGTCCCTGCACTTTAGGTGCGCCCGGACCGTCTGTAAAGGCATTTCATGTCCCTCAGGGGATTCCCCTGTTTCTCATGCCTGCCGGGACCCTGCCTGGGGGAATAGTGCCAAAAATTGTCAGGAGGTGTGTCATTCAACAATGCCGGGGGCGAATCCGATAAGAAACCCCATGAGAGCATATGGCAGCAGTACGTCCAGAACGGGATGACGAGGGGGGGGGGAAAGCGGCGTGATCGTTTCTTCCGGGGCACAGTCATTCTTTCCGTTCATGATGCCTTCCCTCGCGACCTTTCTCGCCGGGATGACGCTGGTGATCTTCGTGGCCAGGATGGAGAAAGCCCGGGGTGAAGAGCGTCTGCTCGCCATCACGTCGCTGCTCGCCGCCCTGACGGTCCTGCCGCGGATCATCCAGGGGATCGGGTGCGATTTCGGGATCCAGGTGGATGTCCCCCCTGTCCTCGGTGCCATGGCGCTCTTCGCCATCCCCCTTGCAGGGCATCTCATCCATGCCTTCCGGGGGCGGCAGGGGATGCCGGCCTCCATGATGACGCTCTACGCCGTCACCGCACTCGTGCCGGTCATGGCGGTGTTCGCGGGTCCCCTGTTCGCGCCTGCCCTGAAATGGTTCGCGCCTGGCGCCGCCCTGTTCTCCCTGGCATCGGCCCTCGCTCCGTTCGTGCGTGGGCGGAGAGCCGGGTCATCCCGTGCGCCCCTTGCCTCTGCGGCGGTCATGTCCGGGGCGGTGCTCATCCCGGCGCTGGTCCTGCTCGACGTGTTCCTCCACACCCCCTATGATGCCCTGGGCTTTGCCTTCATCCCCCTGCTCATGATCTCGGCGGGTCTCTTCGCCCACGAGGAGGTGCGTACCGGGCACATTCCGGCATGGCTGAACCTCGTCTCTTCCTTCATCATCGCCATCGGGCTCATGCCCATCATCACGGGCATGGTGTTCATCGCCGCATCGGGGCCCGCCCTGCCCGGGATCGGTCAGCGTCCATGGCTGGCCGGGTTCCTCGTCTCCAGCGTCGCGTCCCTGGTCCTGTGCGCCGGTATGGCCGTCATGTGCCACCGTAAGGCGCAGGGCCGCGTCGAGGTGGTGCTGGCCTCGGTCCTGGCCATGCTCTGCGCCGTCCTCAACCTGCGGGACATCATGGGATACGTCCTCCAGGGGGATCTCCCCCGGGTCATCATCATGAACGACACCGTCCTGGCGCTGTCCATCGGTGCCATCGTACACCTGGCGGGCAGTGTATCGGGAAGGATCGGCCGGCGCACCGTGTATGCCTTCTACGGCACGAGCGCCCTCATGGCGGCGCTCATGCTTGAGGCCGCAGCCCGGGGCGTGGGGGGCGACGCCCCCATGGCCTTCGGCGCAAGGGTGGTGGAGCACTTCGTGTTCATCGGTGCCGTCTTTGTCGCCCTGGCGCTGTCCATCGTCGCGCTGGCCCGCAGCCGGTCCGCCGAGACCGACAAGGTGCGCAGGGACAAGGTCTCGCTCATGCTTGCAGGATACGGCCTGACGTTCCTCCTGCTGCCAGCGAACATCGTCATCCCCCTGATCGATCCGATCTGCTCGGTGAACTTCCTTGCCTTCGTGCCCATGTCCTGCATATTCCTGGGCGTCTTCCACGAGGACATCCTCCGGATCAACGCATTCACCCGCAGGCAGATCCTCTCCGATATCCTGCGCGGCGTGCTCCTCACCCTCTACCTGGCGGCACTGCCGTTCATCTACCTGGCTTTGAAGGACCTCTCCGCAGGATACATCGTGTCCAGGATCATCCCCTACGGCATACCACCCCTCCTGTCGTTCGCCAGCGCAGCATTCCTCTCCCTGTTCGTCCTGGGACTGGAAAAGAACCGGACCGAGACCTTTCCCTTCAGCCTCATCTGCTTCTGCTACGCGGCGCTGAACCTGGACATCCTCCTGGTGGGCATCATACCCGATGTCGACGTGGCCTTGCTCATCTCCCGGATAGACCATTTCTTCCTGGTGCTCATCATGCTGGGGGCCAACTTCCACCTCATCTATCTCATCACGGGCAAGCGGGACCGGTGGTGGGTCGTGTACCTGGCGTATCTCACCGGGATCGTCATGGCGCCGCTGACCATGACAGGCCAGTATTTTCAGGGCATGTACCGGTACTACTGGGGGTTCTTCGCCAAGAAGGCCGTGCTCTACGATGTCATGTCCGTGCTGTGGATGACCGGGCTCCTCTATGCCATAACCCTGCTCTTCACCACCTTCAGGAAGCAGGATGCGGCACAGCGGAGGAACCTCATGAAGGTGCTCAACGCCTTCCTCCTCATCGCCGCGCTGAGCATGGCCAACACCCCGGCCATCTACGGGTTCGAGATCTACCCCCTGGGTACCTTCATCTTCATTGCACTCTTCTTCCTCACCTACGCCCTGTTCAAGTTCAACCTGGCCATGGCCATGCAGTACATCCGGGCGCTGCTCTTCTGGTCGGGCCTCGTGCTCTGGCTCATGACGGTGGGGATGGCCCCCCTGGTGCTTGCCTGGCCCCACGGGAGGACAGTGGCGCAGCCGGCCGGGATCCTGCTCGTCGCCGTGCTCTACACACCCATCCGCAACGCCTGGGATTCGGTGCTGAACCTCTTCATCAGGAAGGCGGACGACATCCTGAACGACCGGTACCGGCAGTTCACGGAGCGCCTCTCGCACATCCACCACCTGAACGAGCTCCACGCCATGGTGAAGACGTGGGTTTTCGAGGTCTTCGATGCAGTGCGCTGCACCACGGTGTTCTGCCCCAAGAACTCCAAACGGGTCATGGGCTGGACATCATCCAGCGACCGTGCCTCCGGCGGCCTGTTCGGCAGGCCCGGCAGGCACTTCGAGGAGGACCGGTACGTGGAGGCGGGCGCCGACGACCCGCTGATCAGGCTCTGTTCCATGGAGCACCAGTCACTGACACAGGAAGGTCTTCTCCTGAAGCTCAGGAAAATGCCTGTCCCGGAAGGGGGCCTCGGGGGAGATGCCGAGATCGTGCTGCCCATCGTGGCCCATGACCGCCTCGTGGCAATGCTCCTCGTGGCGGGCAAGACGGACGGGTCGAGGTATACGACCCACGAACGGGAACTCCTGGACACCATGGGCCTGTTCCTGGGTCCCCACGTGGAGAACGCCATGCTCCTGGAAAACCTCGAACAGGAGGTGGAAGACCGCACCAAGGACCTGAACGATGCCCTCGTGAGCGCCATGATCAAGGAAAAAGAGATCGTGGAGCGCAACCTCGTCATCGAACGGCAGAACCAGGTCATGGCGGTGCTCCTGGACACGAGCACCCGGATGCACCAGCTGGGAGGTCTCGACGACATCTTCTCCTTCACCCTGGCACAGCTGAGGGTCCTCTTCCCGGACCTCAGGGGGGGCATCATCCTGGAGGGCTCCCGGCGCGGCCTCATCGAGGCCAGCGCCTTCGCAGGGGTGTCCGACGGGGAGCAGAAGGTCATCCTGGACTCCCGGGGTTTCATCACACAGCCTGATGCCGGAGCTGCCCTTGCGGCGCGGATGGGGTCCCCGAAGACCCCCGGAGACACTGCGGCGACCGGGGCATGGAAGGTCTTTCCCCTGCAGGAGAGGGTCGAGAAGGCGGCCGGCTACATGATCCTGCACGGCCGGGACCTGGACGGCCCCACGGGCGAGACCATACACCTGTTCATCGCCCAGATCTCCGCTGTGGTCCAGAACAGGCTCCTGCTCATACACCTGGAGAGGATGGCGAGCACGGACGGGCTCACCGGCGTCTACAACCGGGCCTTCCTCGATCGCGAGCTGGACAAGTCCATCAAGCACGCCAGGCGTTTCAGGAACATGTGGTTCTCGCTCATGATCATCGACGTGAACGGGCTCAAGCAGATCAATGACACCTACGGCCACGGCGCGGGTGACACGGTCATCGTCAATGTGGCGGAGCTGCTGAAGTCGGCATGCCGCGAGACCGACATCGTGGCGCGGATCGGCGGGGACGAGTTCGCCGTGCTCATGCCGTCCACGAACCGGATCCAGGCGGAGATCCTCAGGGAGCGGATACGCGCCGGTGAGAAGCGCCTCGCGGTCATCCTGACGCCTTCGGACGGGATGCACGTGAACATCCCGATCCGCATCAGCATCGGCCTGGCGAGCTCGGACGAGGATGATCCGGAATCGGTCATGAAGGTCGCGGACGACCTCATGTATCTCGACAAACAGAGGTTCTACGAGGAGCAGGCAAGGGTCCTGCCCGGGGGCCGGGGTCCCCTCTAGGCGGCTCCGGTCACGTTTTTCCGTACCGACCTGACCCGAGGGAATTACAGCCCTTTCTGGGATGCCCCGGGCGTGTACACTGGCATAATCTCAGGAAAGGATTGACATTACCCGGGAAAGGAACTATCACTTACCGGTAAGCACATAATGCCCTCATTGAGGATATCAGGACTGAAAGAACGAGGAGGAGGTATCTATGAAAATTCGGTATATGTCCAAGGCAGCAATCGTGGCAGTCATTGCCCTGTTCGTATGCGCATCGGCCGCCCTTGCCGAGAACCGGGCCGGGGCGATCAACGTGACCCCCTGGGTGGGAGGCTACAACCTCGACGGCGACCTGGACTATGACAACGGCTGGACCGCGGGCCTGAGCCTCGGGTACAATTTCACCGAGAAGTGGGGTGCGGAACTGTCCTTCAACTATGCCGACTGTGACTATGACGGGCCTCTCAGCCTGCAGCCCATCGACTTCAACAACGACCAGGGCAAGATCCTCATGTATCGCCTCGACCTGCTCTATCACCTCACGGGCATCCTTCCCGACATGGTGGTCCCCTACCTGGCAGCCGGCGCTGGCATGGAAACCTTTGACAGCGACCAGTCAGGCGTGGACTCCGACGACGACTTCATCCTGAACTACGGGGCAGGGCTGAAGTTCTTCGTTACCCGCAACGTGGCTCTGCGGGCCGATGTAAGGCATGTGATGGATTTCGACGGCGGCGACACCTACAACAACTTCCTCTACGCACTGGGCCTGAACTTCGAGCTCGGCGGGAAGGCCGCGGAGCCCGAGGTGGAAACGCCCCTTGACAGCGACGGAGACGGCGTCACCGACGACATGGACCGCTGCCCCGACACACCAGCCGGTACGGTGGTGGACGAGTGGGGCTGCCCGAAGAAGTCCGCGCCCGGCGATGCCGACGGCGACGGCGTGGCCGACGACCTCGACAAGTGCCCCAACACCCCTGCTGGCTGCGCAGTGGACAAGGACGGCTGCCCCGTTGACACCGACGGCGACGGCGTGGCGGACTGCTTCGACAAGTGCCCCAACACCCCCAAGGGTGTCACGGTGGACAAGAACGGCTGCCCGCCGGCTGCAGAGCAGGGCGCCATCATCTTCCGGAACATCCAGTTCGACCTCGGCAAGGCGACCCTCAAGGAGGAGAGCTACCCCATCCTGGACGAGGTCACCGACTACATGAAGACCAATGCGGGCGTGAAGATGGAGGTCCAGGGCCATACCTGCAACCTCGGCAGCAAGGCCGTGAACGACCGCCTCTCCGGCCAGCGTGCCAATGCGGTCCGCACCTACCTGGTGCAGCAGGGTGTGGCGGGAGACAGGCTCACCGCAAAGGGATACGGCTTCAGCCAGCCGGTCGCTCCGAACGACAGCGAGGCCAACCGGGCCAAGAACAGAAGGGTCGAGTTCAAGCCCATCCAGTAAGGTTCCAACACACACGTAACGGCAATGCGGCGGCCGGATCCCGAAGGGGGGTCCGGCCGTTCTTCTTCACGGGCAGGGATGAGCCTTTACAAGGGGGGACCCATGGAACACGGAAAGAAGATCAATGCCCTGGAACTGGCGCTCACCAACGAGCTCAATGAGCGGGAATTCTACCTCAGGCATGCCGAGCGCACGCGAAACGAGCTGGGCAGGACCATGTTCCGGCAGCTCGCCGACGACGAGACGGAGCACTACGCCAGGCTGAAGAAGCTCCGCGAGAGCTGGTCGCAGAAGGGCGCCTGGCCCGAGACGGTGGACGCGGGGCTGAAACAGGCGTCCATCCGTCAGACCATGCAGGACCTCATAGCGAAAACGTCTTCGACCCAAGAGACCGACCGGGATGACCTGGAGGCCCTGAAGGTGGCCTCGGCCTTCGAGGCCAAGGGCATGGAGGCCTACGGTGCGATTGCACGGGACATGACCGATGCCCGCGAAAAGGCCTTCTTCGAGCTTCTGGCATCCATGGAGAGGGAGCACTACCTGGCCGTCAAGGATGTGGAGGAATACCTCCTGGACCCGCAGGCGTGGCATGCCAGGCGGGAGCGCCACGGACTCGACGGCGCATGAAGCGAAGCCGGCCCGGCAAAAGGCCGGTGATCATCGTGTCCGGCGGCGCCGGAGCGAGTGCCGCGGGTATCGTGAATACCCTGCTCGCCCAGTTTCCCGGCCAGGAGGTACCGATCCTCACCGAGGCCCATGTCCGGGACAGGACCCGGCTTGACAGGATCCTCGACCTCGCGGCGAAGACCGGCGGCATGGTCGTGCATACCCTGGTGGACGATGGACTGCGGCAGTACCTGAAGGATGCCGCACCGGCACGAGGCGTCCCTGCCGTGGATCTCATGGGTGACATCATCCAGTGGCTGACAGGGGTGCTCGGGTGCAGGCCCCTGGGCAGCCCGGGCTTGTACCGGCGCCTGAACCGTCAGTACTTCAACCGGGTGGAGGCCATCGAGTATGCCATGGAGCATGACGACGGCAGGAATCCCCAGGACCTCAGCCAGGCTCAGATCGTGCTGGTGGGCCTGTCCCGGGTGGGCAAGACGCCGCTGTCCATGTTCCTGGCCATGCAGGGCTGGAGGACGGCCAATGTCCCCCTGGTGGCCGGGGGCATGCCACCGGGGCTGGACAAGGTGGACCCGGGAAGGATCATCGGCCTTATCATCGATGCACAGCGTCTCGTCTCGCACCGCCGTATCAGGCGCGACAGGATGGGCCTCAAGGGCGGAGGGTACGCCGACCTCGGGGAGGTGTTCGAGGAGACGGAGCAGGCCCGGGAACTTTTCAGGAAAAAGGGATATGCCGTCATCGACGTGACGGACAAGCCCTTGGAGACCAGCGCCGACGAGGTGACCAGGATCATCACCCGCCGGTTCGGTACGGAAGCCGGGGACGACACCTAGGAGCATTGGAGAAAGACTGCATTATGCAAAGAATTCACCAGTCTGCCGGGGAAAAGCGCCCAAAAACCCCAATCATTCTATTGACATGTATGGTATGCAGTGCTATGTGCAGCATCAGGGAACACCTGTTATGCGGGCCGGTGCTCCACGAACCATGCGTCAGTGATATGGCCCCCTGCTCCTCGAGGAGCCGCAGAGAGGGGCGTGCAGTATGGATGGTGAGCCTACTTTGAAGGGGGAGGGTTTCCATGAGAACTATTGCCGTCATCAATCAGAAGGGCGGATGCGGGAAGACGACCACTGCCATCAATCTCGGCGCCTGCCTCGCATACCTCAAGAAACGGGTCCTGGTGGTGGACCTGGATCCCCAGGCCCATGCCACTCTGGGCTTCGGCATCAATCCGGGCGAGTGTCGCACCAGCATCTATGACCTGTTCGCCCCGGGGAAAGACGGTTCGCCGCAGATCGGGGACGTCGTCGTCGGTCTGGGAGACCACCTGGACCTGATCCCGTCCGATGTCATGCTCAGCACGGCCGAGCCCCTGCTCCTCCAGAAGGAGGGCAGGGAGTACTGCCTGGGCGGTGTGCTGGAGCCCGTACATGACAGGTACGACTTCGTTGTCATCGACTGCCCCCCCAACATCGGGGTGCTCACCTTCAATGCACTGCACGCATGCACCGAGGCCGTCATCCCCATGGAGAGCGGTCTGTTCGCGCTGCACGGCCTCGCAAAGCTCCTCGAGACCATCCACGTGGTCAATCAGAAGAGGGCGGTCCCCATCGAGGCCTATGCCCTTGCCACCATGTACGACCGCAGGACCAGGATCGCCTACGAGTCCCTGGACGAGCTGCGCCGGCACATGCGGGGGCGCGTGTTCAAGACCGTGATCAACCTGAACGTGAAGCTCAAGGAGGCGGCCGGGTACGGACAGACCATCCTGGAATACGACCGCAACTCCACGGGTTTCAAGGACTACCTGGCCCTGGCGCGGGAGACCCTGTCCATCAGGAAACTCAGAAAGGCCAAGGAGCAGGAACGGTATCTCAAGCCCGTCATCACCAAGGACGGCGTCCTCTTCACCTACTACTCCCCCAAGGCATCCCGGGTGTACGTGGCTGCAGACTTCAACGACTGGAAGGTGGACCAGCTGCCCATGGACAACGTGGAGGGCACCGGCATGTGGCAGAGGCTCGTGCCCCTGAAGAAGGGCAGGTACGAATACAAGTTCTATGTGGACGGCCAGTGGGTGAACGACCCCGAAAACCCCAGAACGGTGGCGACCGAATTCGGCGAGAACTCCACCATAGAGATCCCATGACCATGAAGGACCGTCCAAAGCTGGGCCGAGGACTGAACGACGTCTCCCGGTTCTTTCTCACCCAGACGGCCCGCTGTGGACAGGACCCCAGGGAAGGGGCCGTGCCGCTGACGCGCCCCGGAACCATCTGCGTCTGCCACCCCGCATCGCCGGTTACCCAGTCGGCGTTCACCGCCAATCTGGCCCTGGAGACGGCAAGAAGCCGCAGGAGGGCCGTGGTGTGGGACTGCTCCGATCAGGAGAACGCCCGGCTGACCACCCTCATGGGCTCCCTCCTGGAGAAGGTGCCCGAACCGGGAGAGACCACCGGGCGGGTGGGCCTCTACGGCCTGCCCGAGATCGTCATCCACGACGGCAGGGCCGGCGGGGGCTTCCAGGGTGCGGAGGCCGACGGCAGTACCAGGGCGGACGAAGGCGACGGTCGGGAAACTCTGGTGCTCGTCAATGCATGCCCAACCATCGAGTTCTTCCTTGCAGCCCCGGGCGCGGACGAGTATGTCGTGATCACCGGTGCCGGGGAGATGGCCCTGCTCCAGGGCTATGCATTCATCAGGGTCATCACGGCGAGGTCACCTCACAGCAGGGTCTCGATGATCTTGGACCACGTGGAAGACGAGGTCCACCAGCAGAGCATCTTCCAGCGTTTCAGCGCCTTCGTCCTTGCCCGTACGGGGCGGTCGGTCCGCCTCCTGGGCTCACTGGTCCACGACGAGGAGCTGGAACGCTCCATCGCCGAGGGGAGACCCCTGGTGCTCCGGCAAGGCCCTTCTGAAGCGGGGCGCTCCCTTGCCGGGATCTGCTCCCTGCTCATCGAGGGACATGAACACGCTCAGGAGAGAGCCGGATCATGATGCGGCTGCTCAAGCCCGTGTCCGTGGCGGACACGGCCCGCCTCATCAGGCTATGCGCCCAGTGGGTGAAGGACGGACTGGGGCTCGGGATCGTGGAGTACCGCATCGGCAACGCGTTCACCGGCAGCATCGACATCCTGGCCGTGGACAGAAGCCGCGTATACCTCGTCACGGTGAACACGGGCAGCCTCGCAGACGCCATCCTGGAGGCGCTCACCGGGTACCGCTGGTTCTGCGAGAACAGCGAATTCCTCCACCGGGTGTACCGTTCGGGCTCCATCGACCTCCTCCAGAAGCCCGTGCTCGTGCTGCTCTCCCCGGAGTATCCCCCGGAGATCCACTCGGTGCTCCGTCTGGGGCTCGCGGTGGAGTTCAGGCTCTTCAAGTACCTCGTCCTCGGCTCCGAGGACGAGCCTGAACTCTATGTGGAAGAGGTGCATGGACACGGAGCGGCGACGGCTCCGGCAACCTTCGACCCGGCGGAGATCAGGAGAGAGCTCGGCATCGAGAAGGCCGGGCTCGGGGATGACGAGATCGTCGAGTTCCTCACCGCAGTGCGCGGGCACTGACCCGGGCGTTTTTCAAGCGCACGCCTAGTTCTTGATCCACCTCTGGCGGATCTGATTCTCGATGCCCTTGTCCCTCACGGACAGGAGCCCCTGGTTGATCAGGGTAAGCAGCTCGGCATTGCCCTTCTTCACCACGATCCCGTAGTCCTCCCTGGGGGTGGGACACCCCTCGGGGACCGTGCCCGTCTTGATGACGAACCTGGACTTGTACTGCTTGTTGAAAAAAGCATAGTTGACCGCCAGGGGAGAGTCGCACAGGATGCCGTCGATGAAGCCCTTGGAGAGATCCCTGAAGGCCCTCTCCGTCTCCTCCACCGTGTAGAAGGTGATGTTCACCTTCTGGTAGAGCCGGATGGTCTCGGCTCCCGTGGTCAGCTTGAAGGCCGCGATGGTCTTGCCGTTCAGGGGCTCCTCCGCCTTTGCCTTGGGCACCACGAGGACCTGCTCCGTGGTGAAGTAGGGCTCGGAGAAGTCGAACTTCTCCTTCCTCCTGTCCGTGATGCTCACCGAGGCGATGACCGCGTCGCACGTGCCCGCTTCGAGCTCGGAGAAGATCTTCTTCCAGGGCATTTCCACGAGCTTCAGCGTGATGCCCGTCTCTTTGGCGATGGCGTTGATCAGGTCGATCTCGTATCCGGTGAACTTCCCCTTCCTGTCTTTCATCTCCATGGGAGGCCAGTTGCTGTTCACCGCAACCACGATCTTCTTGGGCATGGCCTGGGTCTCGGATGCGAAGGCGTATCCGCCCAGGCAGAGCATGATCATGATCAGTGCATGGATCAGCAGGTGTCTCGTGTCCGTCATGGAGCGTTCCTCCCATAGTAAGATGTACAGCCGGTGCAACTGCCGGCAGTGGCGGTCCCTATGGTCGACGGATAGTAGCAAACCTGAGGGGTGCATGGCAACGGTATTCCTGCGGGCATCCCCGGCGCACTTCCCTTTCATTCACGATGCGGCTAATATGGTCCTGTCTATACATCCCTGTGCAGGAAAGGGGCGTTCCCGTGGCGAAGACACTGCTGGACAGGTTCCTTGTGCGGCTGGAGCAGTACGTCTCCAGCAGCATGGGCAGGAGGACGTTCATGAAGACCCATGCGAAGGGGGCCCTCTGGCTGGCAGCCTCCGCTGGGCTCGTCTCCCCGCGGGTCCTTCGGGGGGCCGAGATCCCGGACATCGCCGTCTGCGTGGGGGATCCGGCCGCTGCCACGCGCAGGGCCGTGACCATGCTGGGGGGCATGAAGTCCTTTGTCAGGGCAGGGGACAAGGTGGTGATCAAGCCCAACATGAGCTTCACCGGGGACGTGATGGACGCGGTGAACACCCATCCCGAGGTGGTCCGGGAACTCGTGGCCATGTGCAGGGAGGCTGGGGCATCGCGGGTGCGCGTCCTCGACCACACCCTGAGGCCTTCCGAGCAGTGCATCGAGGGCATCAGGGACGCCTGCCGGGTCTTCGGCAACGACGTGGTCCATGCCCTGGAGAAGCGGGACCTCTACCGGGAGGTCACCATCAGCCGGGGCGTGTCCCTGAAGGAGACCGAGGTCATGCGTGACGTCCTGGAGAGCGACGTGCTCATCGCTGCCCCAGTGGCCAAGTCCCACGGCAGCACCGGCGTGAGCCTGTCCATGAAGGGCATGATGGGGCTCGTCTGGAACCGGACCGTCATGCACTGGCGCTACGACCTGCACGAGTCCATCGTGGACCTGTGCACCATCCTGCGGCCGAAGCT
Organism: uncultured Bacteriovoracaceae bacterium; assembly: GCA_964572405.1. GTDB lineage: Bacteria > Desulfobacterota > Desulfomonilia > UBA1062 > UBA1062 > MWEI01. The sequence goes on along the minus strand of CAZNGL010000015.1, from coordinate 5,742 downwards.
CGTGGTGGTGGACGCCACCCGGGTGCTCACCACCCACGGCCCCGGCGGTCCGGGCAGGGTGATAACCCCCAGGACCGTGATCGCGTCCACGGACATGGTGGCGGCAGACGCGTACACGGTGCAGGCCTTTCAGTGGTACGGGAAGAAGCTGCCCGCGGACAAGGTGAAGCACATCAGGATCGGCCACGCCCGGGGGCTCGGACGCATGGACACCTCCGGCATGGACGTGAGGAGAACCGTGCTCTGATGAGGCTCCAGAGGATCGTCCAGGGCATCAGCCTCGCATCGTTCCTCGCCCTGCTGTGGTGCGGGGCGACCCGGCCCGTGCAGGTCATCCCCGTGGACATCTTCCTGCGCATGGACCCCCTGCTGGCAGGGATCGTCGTCATCGCCGGCAGGGGGCTTGTTCTGACGCTCCTCCCCGCGGTGCTGGTCCTCGCCCTCACGCCTATGCTGGGCAGGTTCTTCTGCTCCATGGTCTGTCCCCTGGGCGCCACCATCGACATGACGGACGCGCTCCTGAGCAGTCACAATGAAGGAAGGACCCCCGGGAGAGGGGGGCTGAAACTGGCGAAGTACGGGGTGCTCTGCTTCATGGCCGCTTCTTCCCTGCTCGGTGTCTCCTGGGCGGCGTTCGGGTCGCCGCTGGCCATTGCCACACGGTTCTACGGCCTGCTCGTCCACCCGGCGCTCATGCTGGCCGCCGATGCCGGCCTGACCACGGCGAGGCCCCTGCTGCACGGTGCAGGCATCGATGCCTTCGCGTACACAGAGCTTCCCCGTCCCGCCTTCGGCCTGCAGTGGGTCACCGTGCTCCTCATGGCGGGGATCGCTGCCGGAGCGTTTTTCGCGCCCAGGTTCTGGTGCCGCTGCCTGTGTCCCGCAGGCGCACTGTTCGGCCTGGTCTCCAGGCGCCCCATCGTGTTCAGGCGCCGTGTAAGCGAGCGATGCACCTCCTGCGGGGCGTGCAGCACCGCCTGCCCCATGGATGCCATCGGCACCGACCCGCGGTCCACGGACCATGCCGAATGCACCCTGTGCGGGAGGTGCTCCGCGGTCTGTCCCGAAGACGCCATCCGATACGCCCCGGCACCAGGGTCACCGGGGCTCCCCGGGGTCGTGTTCTCACGGCACAGAAGGGCGCTCGTGCTGTCCGGCCTGGCAGGGGCGGGATCGGCCCTGGCTGCCCTGGTGGGGCTGAAGCCGTCTCCCTTCCACCACTCACCGGGGCGGACCGCGGACCAGTCCCTCCTCAGGCCGCCCGGGGCAGTGCCGGAGGCCGGATTCCTGCAGACCTGCGTGGGGTGCGGCGAGTGCATGCGGGCATGCCCCACCAACACCCTGCAGCCCGCGGGTATCAGAGCGGGATTCACCGGCATGTTCAGCCCGGTCATGGTCCCCCGCCTGGGGCCCTGCGACACCGGGTGCACCCTGTGCGGCCGGGTGTGCCCCACCGGTGCCCTGAGGCCTCTGGATCCCGAGGAGAAACGCTACGCGAAGGTCGGCACCGCGGTCATAGACCGTCACGTGTGCATCGCGTGGGAGCAGGACAAGCCATGCCTGGTGTGCGACGAGGTCTGTCCCTACGGAGCGGTGAGCCTACAGCGCCGTGAGGGCCTGGAGGTGTCGGTGCCGGTGGTGGACGAGGACCGGTGCAACGGGTGCGGGTTCTGCGAGCACTACTGCCCGGTGGGGCCCGTGGCCGCCATCGTGGTGCGGCCCATGGACGCGCTGCGCCTGGAGACTGGCTCCTACCGGGACAAGGGCCGGGAGATGGGGCTGTCCCTGGAGCCGAAAACGCGGGAAGTGCCGGCAGAGGGAGAACCCCTCAACGGCTTCAGTGACGGCCTCCCGCCGGGCTTTTCGGATTGATTCACACCGCGTATGACGGATATGATGCCCCCGGAGGCCTTCTGAAGAGGGCCAGGGGGCCGGAAAGGATCGTGGATTCCATGAGCGGCAAGCGTGATCGGTCGTTGCGCAACGGCATGCGGCATGTCCTGGCACTATGCGGACTAATGGGCGTTTTTCTCCTGTATGCCTGCGAAAAGGAAATAGTTGTCCGGTACCGCACGGTACCCGCCCTGACCCCGGGCACCAGGGCCGAGATGAACACGCCCGGGTTCTGGATCGGCAGGCACGCCTCGCCGGACACCCCGGTCATGACAGGCCCCCAGATCGAGTCTTTCAACGCCGCCATCAGGCATACGACAAAGGCCGTGTATGACCTCACCGGGTTTGCCGCCACCCGCAGCGGCACGAACCTCCGCTCTTCCCTGCAGAGGATGCTCGACTCCATCGCGTCAAGGAACTATGTGACCGGAGACGGGCAGCCCCTGGGCAGGGACACCCTGGAAGCCGTACAGCGGCTCATGGCCCTGGACGCGATCCCCGAGACCGTGAGCGTGCGCTGGGCCTACGTGGTGCTGCCCTGCGACCAGCGGCTGCTGCCCGTGGGGGAGCCGTTTTTCAGGTCGGCCACGGACACCGCCATCGACAGGCTCCAGAACAACGCCCTGGACCTTGCCACCCCGCTGGTGGTGCTCCATGCCAGCGAGGACAAGCAGTGGCTCTACACCATCTGCCCGTACAGCGAGGGCTGGGTGAGGGCGGAGTCCGTGGCCCTGTGCCCCAGGGAAGAGATGCAGCGGTACGAGGCATGGGATGACTTCGTGGTGGCCACTGCGGGAAAGACCGACCTCTTCGGCGACCCCTTCCGCACCAGGCACCACACGTCCGTGCACATGGGGGTGAGGCTCCCCCTGCTGCAGGAGGCGGACCGGGACACGGTGCAGGTCCTCATCCCGGTCCGCACGGCCGGGGGGTGGTGCGTCTTCGACGCCGCCTATGCGAGTGCAGACCAGGTGCACCGGGGGTACCTCCCCTGTACCCCGCGCACGGCCATCACCCAGGCCTTCAGGCTCCTGAACACCCCCTACGGATGGGGAGGCATGTACGGAGAGCAGGACTGCTCACGGTTCGTCCAGGAGGTCTTCGCCTGCATGGGCATCCTCATGCCCAGGAACTCCGGCTCGCAGGCAAAGGTGGGGCGGCTCGTCGCCGCCTTCGACAGGGCCGTTCCCGCCGAGCAGCGCCGCGCCTCCCTGATATCAGCGAGGGGAGGCGTCACCACCCTGCAGTTCCCCGGCCACATCATGCTCTACCTGGGAGAGATCGACGGCGAGCCGTACGCCATCCACGACCTCTTTGCGTACACCGAGCCTGTCCGCGGTGGAGACGACCTGCTGGTGCCCGTGAACAGGGTGGCCGTGACCAGCCTCGCCGTCGGAGATGGGACCAAGAAGGGCTCGCTGCTCATGCGTCTGGTGAACGTGCGGGAGGTCGCTCCGGGGATCATGAAGGAATAGTTACGAAGATTTTTCCTGGACCCCCCTGGCCGGACGGTGCGCCCGAGCTTATCATGGAGATGTGGAGGCGATCCCTGACCTGCGGAGACAGGCATGAACCATCTCATCATCTATGCCCATCCGAACCCGGCAAGCTTCAACCATGCCATCCTCGAGGCCTATGCGGACGAACTCGCCCGTGCCGGTCACCCGGTGCGCGTCCGCAATCTCTATGCGCAGGGATTCAACCCCGTGATCCACCAGAGTGACTATGAGCTGATAAACAAAGGGGCGCCCCCGGACGACATCCGGACCGAGCAGGACCATATCCGCTGGTCCGGCATCCTGACCTTCATCTTCCCCATCTTCTGGGCAGGCATGCCCGCCATCCTCAAGGGATACATCGACAAGGTCTTCTCCGTGGGGTTCGCCTACGTCTTCGAGGGGGACAGGCCCAGGGGCATCCTCAGGGGCAGGAAGGCCGTGATCATCAACACCACGGGCGGGGCCCTGAACTACTATCAGAAATCCGGCATGGTGGAGAGCATCACGCACACCATGGACAAGGGCATCTTCCGCTTCTGCGGGTTCCAGGTGCTGGAGCACAAGTTCTTCGTGGCCGTGCCCATGGCGACCCGCGCCGAGCGCTCCCTCATGCTCGAAGAGGTGAGGGCCATCGCCCGGACACTACCCTCGTGAGGTTCCGGCTCTGTCAGAACGACACGGAGACGAGGCTGCCGGTGGGGGTCCCCTCCATGACCTTCCGGCTGTCCCCGCAGGTGGCCGCCACGGTGTACGTCCCCGCGGGCAGTGCCACGGAATACGATCCGCTCCCGCCCGCAGAGATGGTCTTGAGGATGAACGGGGCGGGCGCTGTCTGCCGGAATTCGACCACAGCCGCTGCATCTGCCCTGTCCCGGGGCAGGCTGATCCGGCAGGTGATGGTTCCCATGGGGGCAGGTTCGAGGATGAACTCTGCCGGGTAGTTCATGACATATGGTGCCGTGATCTTCCTGCAGGCCGGCGCGTAGCCGTCGGCGTAGGCCACCAGGAGATGCGTCCTGGGTTGCAGCCTGGTGCCGGGCTCCACATGCAGCAGGTAGGATCCCGAATCGTCCGTCATGGTGGATCCGGCCATGGATACCATGGAAGATGCCGTTTCAGGGACCTGTGCGCTCACCATGACCCCGGCCAGGGCGTTGCCGTCCCGGTCGAAGGCCGTGCCGGATACCGTGGCGCTCCGGTCCGCATCCACGACCCTGACCACGGGCTTGAGCACCAAGGCACCGCCGGCCCCCGTTTTCGTCGCTGCATGCAGGGCGTCGAAATCCAGCACGAGCTCCGTGGGGTACAGGGGGTCCACCACAAAGGGGTGCTCGATCCGTATGCCCGGCGCCAATCCGCCCGGCACCTTCAGTTCGATCTCTGCGCCCGAGGTGGTGACGAGGTAGTTGGCATGGGGGTGGGAATGGTCGAGGATGTTCGGTTCACTGTCCGGGGAGCTGCCCAGGATGATCCGCATCCCGGTGTACGTGCCGGCCTCCAGGCTGGCCGATCCGAGGGGATCGTAAGAGCCGTTCAGGAGCTCCATGAGGTTGAAGGTGGCCTCCGGGGTGCAGATGCTGAGCCATTCGGTATCCGGGGTGCCGGCCCGGTGCGCCTGGACCTCTGCTATGGTGACGTACAGGGCCTGGTATCCGGGTGCCGGGGCGTCGGCGAGCGACAGGGCAAGGATTCCGGTGGATTGGCTCTGAGAGCCGCTGCATGATGCAAAGAGCAGACAGATGGAAACGAACGTGTACGCAATGGATGCGCATAGCCTATCGTGAAGCGACCCCATGATGCCTGTACCCCCCAGGAGTTCTTACCCCTGCCCATCGGATGGATTCACAGGGGGATAAGCGGTGCACCTTTTTGTAATCGCCCGGAACGGGGCCGGGTGTGCAGCATGGGCCATGGTGTGGTGAAGGATGCCGCTGATCCATTGACACCGGTATGAAAACGGTTATTACATGGTCTTAGGATATATTCGGTTGAAGTGTGCCCGCATTCCGGTGCATGGGGAGGCGAACACAGGTGGCGACCAGGAGGAGCGGTCCCCCGGGGGATCGCAAGAACAAACCCCGGGACAAGACCATCAGAGCAGGATCCACGGACACCCCCGCCCCCCCGGAGGGATCCACCCCCCTTCCCGAACGGAGGACGAAGAGCCGGCAGGAGGGCCGCGAGCTCTTCGAAGTCATGTCGGACAACATGCTCGACGGGATGGTGGCCATCGACTGGGAAGGCGGTATCCTTTTCGCCAACAGGGCAGCCTACCGCATCGTGGGGCTGAGACCCAGGAAAGACCCCCGGGGCCTGAACATGGCCCAGTTCATCCACGAGGACGACCTCC
>CAZNGL010000014.1:0-33698 GCA_964572405.1 uncultured Bacteriovoracaceae bacterium | reverse complement strand
GTGGACCACTGCGCCCGGCTCTGACACAGCTCCACCGTGGCCGGTCTGGCCACTGCTTTCGGTTCGGGCGCCATGACGAACTCCATCGACGACCTGGAAGAGTCGAAGTGCTTCCTCATCACGGGCACCAATACCACGGAGAACCACCCCGTGATCTCCACCTTCATCAAGCGGGCCGTCACCCAGAAGGGAGCCAAGCTCATCCTGGTGGATCCGAGGAGGATCGATCTGGCGAAGTTCGCCACCGTCTGGCTCCGCCAGAAGCCGGGGACCGACATCGCCTGGCTCAACGGCATGATGAACGTGATCATCAGTGAAGGGCTCCACAACGAGGCGTTCGTTGCAGAGCGCACCGAGAATTTCGAGGCGCTCAAGGAGACGGTGAAAAAGTACACTCCGGAGTATGTCGAGTCCATCACCGGCATCCCGGCAGAGGACCTCAAGAAGGCCGCCAGGCTGTACGCCACCTCGGGTGCGTCGGCCATCGTGTACGCCATGGGCATCACCCAGCACACCACGGGCACCGACAACGTGAAGTCATGCGCCAACCTGGCCATGCTGACGGGCAACATCGGCAGGCCCGGCACGGGCGTGAACCCTCTGCGCGGCCAGAACAACGTGCAGGGAGCCTGCGACATGGCCTGCCTGCCGGGCAACCTGCCGGCCTACAAGCGGGTGGACGTAGACGCCGATCGCAAGCCCTTCGAAGATGCCTGGGGCGTGAAGCTGCCGAGCAAGCCGGGCCTCACCATTCCCAAGATCATCGACGCTGCGGCCGACGGTACCCTCAAGGCCCTGTACGTCATGGGTGAGAACCCCATGATGTCAGACCCGGACATGGCCCATGTGGAGCACGCCCTGAAGAATCTCGAGCTTTTCATCGTCCAGGACATCTTCCGCAACGAGTCGGCCGACCTTGCCCACGTGGTGCTCCCGAGCTCTGCCTGGGCCGAGAAGGAAGGCACCTTCACCAACACCGAGCGCCGGGTCCAGCGCGTCCGCAAGGCCGTTGACGCACCGGGCGGGGCCAGGGACGACTGGGAGATCATCACCGCCATAGCCAACAAACTGGGTGCCGGCTGGAGCTACGAGAGCGCCCGGGCGGTGTTCGACGAGGTTGCCAAGGTCACGGCGTCATATGCCGGGATTACGTATGATCGTATCGAATGGAAGGGTATCCCGTGGCCGTGCCCCAACGCGGAGCATCCCGGGACTCCAATCCTGCACAGTGTGGCCTTCACCAGGGGGAAGGGACTCTTCACCGTGTGCGAGCACATCCCGCCGGCTGAGCTTCCCGATGCGGAGTACCCCCTCATGCTCACCACGGGCCGCATCCTCTACCAGTATCACACCGCCACCATGAGCCGACGCTCCAAGGGCCTGGTGTCGCGGACCCCGGATGCGTTCGTGGAGATCAACCCCGCTGATGCGAAGAAACTTGGCATCAACCATGGCGACAAGGTCGAGGTGACAAGCCGCAGGGGTACCATCGAGGTCGTGGCCGAGGTGTCGGGCAAGTGCGATGAAGGTGTCGTCTTCATACCGTTCCATTACCACGAGGCTGCGGTGAACCGGCTCACGATCAAGGCCATTGACCCGGTGGCCAACATACCGGAGTACAAGGTCTGCGCGGTGAAGATGCGCAAGGTTGCGTAGAAGAGGAGAACCAGGGAAACTCAAGGCCTCTCTTGGTGCTTCGCCTGGAGGGGCCTTGCTTGACAAGGGATCTTGCTTCGGAACCGTTACTGCCGGACAGGATGCACGGGTGTGATACAAGGATCATCACTATTGAGCGTATCTGAGAGCATACACCAAGAGGAGACGTCACTATGGCAAACGAGAATCTCGAGAGCAAAAGATGGTTAATCGCCATTGCGGGGGTCATCATCATGACCCTGCTCGGCACGGTGTACGCGTGGTCGGTCTTCGTCAAGCCGGTCATGGCCGCCCACGGGTGGACAAAAGAGGCTGTCGCAGTCGTGTTCATGATCATTATCGGTACCATCGGCGTTGCGGCGGCGTTCGGCGGCATGCTGGTGGACAAGAAGGGACCGAAGTTCGTCGCCACCCTCGGCGCCATCCTCTACGGCATAGGTGTTCTGCTGGGAGGGGTTGCCCTGAACATGGGCAATATCTGGATCCTCTATCTCGGCTATGGTGTCATCGGTGGACTCGGCAACGGCCTGGCATACGTGGTGCCCATCGCAACCCTGATCCGCTGGTTCCCGGACAAGCGAGGCCTCATCACGGGCTTGGCGGTCATGGGCTTCGGGCTGGGCGCCTTCTTCATAGGCAAGATCGTACCGGGCCTGATCAACAATATCGGTGTCACAAACGCGTTCTTCACGCTCGGCGTTGTCTACCTGATCGGGAACGTCCTTGCGGCGCTCACGCTCAAGAACCCCCCCGCAGGCTGGCTGCCCGCCGGGTTCACACCGCCGACGAGCACCGTCTCTGCTGCCGATTCCTTCAGCTGGAACGAGGCGCGCAGGACACCCCAGTGGTACATGATATGGCTCATGCTCTTCATGAATGTCACCGCCGGCATGGGATTGCTGTCCAAGCTCTCTCCCATGGCTCAGGACGTGATCAAGTTCGCGCAGGGGATCGATGACCCCGCGCAGCTTGCAGTCCTCGGCGGCGGAGTCCTCGCGACGGCATCCATCTTCAACGGTCTCGGCCGTCTGTTCTGGGCTGCCGTGTCCGACAAGATAGGCCGGAAGAACGTCTTTCTCATCATGTTCGCCTCCCAGGCTGCCCTGTACTTCTACCTTCCGCAGGTCAGCAGTGTGATGGTGTTCACGGTCATTGCCTGCTACCTCCTTGCCTGTCTCGGCGGCGGCTTCGCGGTCATGCCTGCCTTTGCGGCCGACTCGTTCGGACCGACCTATATCGGGAAGGTTTACGGTTTCGTCCTCACCGCATGGGGGGCGGCCGGGGTCTTCGGCGGCCTCATCTTCGCGAAGTTCGACACGAAACCGTCGCTCTACGCTGCGGCTGTTTGTCTCATTGCCGGGTTTGTCGTCACGTTCCTGTTCAAGAGGCCGAAGAACGTCTCTCACTACAGGACAGCTTAGGATAGGCCGCAGGACGCAACTCGATTTTTACCAGTCACGTCATTGAAGAGCGCCGGGATCAACCGGCGCTCTTTTTCTTCTGCTGATGTGAGACATGTGAAGGGCCACGACATACAAAATTTAGGGTATTGCCCAGTGAGCTCCGGATAGTGTATGAGCGAGACTGAGTTTTGCGCTTACCATTCATCGAATAAGCATACTACAAAGAGGAGGGTTCATGTATGGCAGGTGAGAATCTGGAAAGCAAGCGATGGGGTATCGCCATTGCCGCAGTCGTGATGCAGCTCTGTCTCGGCACGGTGTATGCCTGGTCGGTCTTCAAGAAGCCGTTGATGGGCGTCCATGGCTGGGGCGAGACCCAAACCCAGCTGACGTTCATGATCTTCATGTTCATGGTCGGAACATCCGCAGCATTCGGCGGTACCCTGGTGGACAAGAAGGGACCTCGCTTCGTGGCCACGGTTGGCGGCATCCTCTTCGGTGTCGCCACGCTGCTTTCGGGCCTGGCAGACCAGATGGCGAGTCTCCCGCTGCTGTACCTCTCGTACGGCATCATCGGAGGCCTGGGCAATGGCTTCTGCTATGTGACCCCCATCGCAACCCTGATCCGCTGGTTCCCGGACAAGCGTGGCCTGGTGACGGGGCTGGCGGTCATGGGCTTCGGGCTGGGCGCCTTCTTCATGGGCAAGATCGCCCCGGCCATGATCAACTCCTATGCAGGCGGCATGACCGCCTCCGGCGTGGCGCAGACCTTCTACATATGGGGCGTGATCTTCCTGATCCTGGTCACCGGGGCCGCCCAGCTCTTCAAGAACCCTCCCGCGGGCTGGCTGCCGGCAGGCTTCACACCGTCGGGTGGAACCGTATCCGCGGCGGACTCCTACATGTTCGGCCAGGCGGTGAGGACGCCGCAGTGGTGGATGCTCTGGGGCATGCTGTTCCTGAACGTGTCCGCAGGCCTCGGCCTCATCTCCCAGCTCTCTCCCCTTGCCCAGGAATACTATAAGCCGCTCATAACCGACGCAGCGGTGCTGGCCGACCCCGAGGCGCTCAAGAAGGCACTGGCCGTGGCAGGCGGTACGGTGGTGTCCATCTCGGCCATCTTCAATGGCCTCGGCAGGCTCTTCTGGGCCAGGATATCCGACATCAAGGCCATCGGCCGGCGCGGCGTGTTCGGGTTCATGTTCGCCTCCCAGGCCGTGATCTACATCCTGGTTGCCATGGGCATCCTCAGCAGCTACTGGATATTCCTCATCGCTGCATGCTACCTCCTCGCCTGCTACGGCGGCGGCTTCGCCACCATGCCCGCGTTCGCGGCGGACAACTTCGGGCCGGGCTACATCGGCAAGGTGTACGGCTTCATGCTCACGGCATGGGCATGCGCCGGCATCGTGGGCCCGCTGGCCTTCGCCCAGTTCAAGGACCAGGCGCTCTACATCGCCGCAGGCCTGCTCATCGTGGGATTCATCCTCGCCCTTGCGTTCAAGAGGCGGGAGCACAAGTAGACATTGCGGCCCCCAGTGGCCGACATGCTGACCACCGATCCGTACGGAAGGCGGGGTTGTCCCGCCTTCCGTATCATTTTTTAAAGACATTCCGACTTCCTGCCCTGTTCGGATGATACGTATGGCGAACCAATATGAGGGAAACCCGCACGTTCCATCCACGGACGACGACGCTTTCACGGGTCAACACCAAAAAGGGCTGTTTCCCCGCTTGATATGTAGGTATCGGCACGAGGTCATGCGGGACGTCGAGGATGCCGCCCTGTACGGCGGCCTGACGTCCTTCGCGGGGGCAATGCGCACGATTCGCCAGAGCCTCGGGCTTGCTGACATGTTTCAGTATGCCTACCACAAAGAGGGATGGTTCCTGGAGGCGGTCGGCCGGTACTGCGAGACCGTCCGTGACCTGGGCACAAATCTATCCCGTGCACACCTGCATTCGTGCGGTCTGAGGGCATTCCGCGAATACCTGGCTAGGGTCCGATACTGTCTTCTCATACAGGACTACAGCGTGAGGGTCTGCAGATACGAACCAGGCACAGATTACAGCGTGGAGGTGGAACATACAGTCGAGAGACTCAAGCTGGGAGCGGTGAAGGACTATCGGGTCACCTTCCCCGTGAGGACGGACATGAACCACGTGGAGGACCTGTGTTTCCGGATATTCCGCGAGGACGTTGAAACCCGGGAAGAGACGACACCCTCATGCGGGACACCATGATCGAACTGCCGGCATGTGGTCAGTAGAGGCGCTGGAAAAGGAACGCCGCGAGGAAGAGGGAGGCGACGAAGAAGACAAAGGTCCAGCAGGCCGTCCGGAGGGCGAGCTTCAGCGGCATTGAACTGTCCGAGAAATGCTTCCGGTACTCGCCGTACACGATGAGGAACGCCATGGCGGAGGCGATGGGCGCGAAGAAGAGGGCCGCCCAGATGAAGATGCGCACGGTCATGATGCCCCCTGCTGGCGCACCCTATCGCACCACCGAGGCCCATTTCCGGTGAACGTACACGAACAGGGGCACCGAGGCCAGCTGGACCGCGATGGAGAAGGCGACGAGGCCGGAGATGGAAACCTCATAGAGAAAACCCATGCATGCGCTCCCCGCAAACCAGCACAGGCCATATCCCGTGTTGAAGACTCCATACATGGTGCCCCGTCGATGCGGGGGGCTCATGTGGGCGACGGCTGCCCGCATGATCGATTCCTGAGCGCCCATGCCGATGCCCCACAGCATGACCCCGAACAGGGCGGGCCAGAATCCGCCGAGGAACACCAGCGGAGCGAAGCCCGCGGAAAGGACGGCCGCCCCCATGAGGATCCTGAACCCGATCCGGTCATAAAGATAACCGAAGACCAGAGCAGCCAGCGCGTCCACGCCCATTGCAACAGCGTAGAAGAGGGGGATCCACCCCTGGGGTACGGATGCGCCTTTACTGAAATGGAAGGCAACCAGCGGGTAATCCGCATATCCTGCGGCAATGCATCCGACTCCGGCCATGTAGACCCAGAAGAGCCCGGGGAATCCCTCTTTGGTTTCAGCTCCTTTTGTCTCCATGTCCCGGGGAGACGGGTAGAGAAACCTCGCGGCACAGAGGATGCCGAGGGCGAAGAGTGCAGGAACAGCCAGCAGCGCGAAACCCATGCGGAAGCTTCCTTTGAGGACGAGCACGGATGCGACGATGAGGGGGCCTGACACGGCGCCGATCTGGTCCAGGGCCTCGTGGAGGCCGAACCCCCAACCCGGACCCACCATCCGGGTGGCATGGGAGAGCATGGCGTCGCGGGCCGGGTTGCGGATCCCCTTGCCGAGGCGTTCTGCAACGACCAGGCAGGCCGCGAGGTCCCACCGGTTCGCCAGGGCCAGGGCCGGCACTGCCAGGAGGTTGATCAGGTACCCGGTGATCGTGATGGCCCAGTAGGACTTGGATCGGTCGCTCAGATAGCCGGTCAGGAGGCGCACGGCATAGCCGAGGAGCTCACCGAGGCCCGCAATGACACCGACCGCCGCGGCGCTTGCCCCCAGCATGCCGAGGTACGGGCCGGTGATGCTGCGTGCGCCCTCATAGGTCATGTCCGCAAAAAGGCTCACCACGCCCATCAGCACGATGAAAAGCATGGCATGCCGCATGCCCTTTGGCCGACCGGTCATTTCACCTCCCTTCCCCTGAAGACCGCGCTCGCCCCAAGTTCCTCCTCGATGCGCATGAGCTGGTTGTACTTTGCCAGCCGTTCGCTCCGTGACGTGGAGCCGGTCTTGAGCTGTCCCCCGGCATACCCCACCACCACGTCGGCGAGCCACGCATCTTCCGTCTCTCCCGAGCGGTGGGAGAAGACCGTGGTGAATCCCGCCCGCCGTGCCGTCTCAACCGTCTGCATGGTCTCGGTGAGGGTGCCGGTCTGGTTGACCTTGATGAGGACGGAGTTCGCCGCGTTCTCTCGTATGCCCCTGCCGTATTCCCTGTTGGTCACGAAGATGTCGTCACCCACGATCTGGATGCGGTCACCCAGTCGTCTCATGTGCAGGCTCCATCGCTTCCAGTCGTCCTCGGCCAGGCCGTCTTCTATGGAGACGATGGAATATTTTTTGAGGACGCCCTTGCCCCGGTACCTTTTCTTGCCCCCGTCTCTCAGCTCCACGGCCTCCAGTTCTCCCTTGGAGGCCCCGGAAGGCACCGAAGCCCGTCCCATGTCAACGGTGGCCAGGATGACGTCCACCTCCACGGTGGGATTTCCCCTGGAGTCAAGAACCTCACGCGCCGCAGCATGTGCTATCTCGCTCATGACAGATCGCCTTTCATCTGTGGTTTAAACGGGTATTGGTTTGTATTACGATCCCTCTTCCACGAATTCGGTCTTGAGCAGGAGCTTCATGGCGCCGAGCATCTGATCCTTGTCCTTGAGAAGGGCGAGCTCCCGGGGAGACTCCTGGAACTTCTCCAACGCGTGGAAGAACCGGTCGAGGACGTCGTCCTTGTAGGTCGGGATGAGGAAGATGTGGGTGTGCGGTATCCTCCTCCCGCGGGCATAGAGGTAGACGAAGTCAGGAGACAGGGCCTTCATCATCCGGTTGCTGATGTTCCGGGCCACCGTGAACACATGTGCCGTCTCTTCTTCGGTCATCTCGTGCCACCAGGTGACGTGCCGCTTGGGTATGACCAGGCAGTGACCCCGGGTGTAGGGGTGGATGTCCAGGATGACCATGGTCGTTTCGTCCTCGTACACGGTGTAGGCCTCGGCCCTCCCCGCTGCGATTTCACAGAATATGCAGTGAGTCTTCTTTTCCATGTCTTTCCCTCCTCGGATGAACATCTGTCCGGAATCTTATCCCACCTCGTCCCCGCGTGCCAGGCAGCCGTACATCACTCGTCGCCGATGCCGTCCTCCACTTCTTCCGGCGTCGGCTCGGGCACGCCGGGCAGGAGTGCATACGGGATGAAGACCAGGTTTGCGATCATGGTGGGGATGACCGCGCTCGCGATGACGCCCGCCACGAGAAAGGAGTACTGTGCCCGCGTCACGATGCCGTGGGTGAACCCATACAGGGCCGAGATGGTGCCGAAGGTCAGCCCCGTTGACATCATGAGGGTATAGTACCATCGCTCGTTCGTCTCCTTTCTGAATCGGGCGATGAACGGGTAGAGGCCGAAGATCTTGCTCGCCACCTTGCCGCCCAGCAGTGCCAGGAAGACCAATGGCGCGGCAGCGATGGCGGGCAGGCTCACCAGGGATCCCGCCCGGAGAAAGTAGAACGGGGTGAGGAATCCGATGCACAGGGTGCGCATCCTGCGGATCCACAGCTCGTCTTTGGCCGCGAACTCGGCGAGCACGATGCCGGCCACGTAGGCGGGCAGTACCGCCTCGCTGCCGGACCACAGGGCGAGCGCCCCCAGCCCGAACAGCGTGAACATGATCCACTTGGCCCGGATGGCTGCGGTGCGGTGGCCGAACTTTCTGGTAAAGCGCTTGGACAGTCGTGGCAGGATCGCCAGGGCCACCGCGCTTGCGGCGACGAAGATGAGGGTCCTGTAGGTGAAGGGCGAGAAGATCAGGCCCAGGGCGATGACCGTGCCCAGGTCGTTGACAAAGCACGCACCGAGGATCCCCTTGCCGAATTCGGTGCGGTTGAACCCGGTCTCCAGCATCACGGCGTAGACCACTGCCATGGAAGTGGTGGAGAGCGCCACCCCGGCGAGCATGCTCGCCGGGGGCGACCACCCGAGGATGTAGCGTGCCAGGGCCGCGCAGCCGGCGAACGGGGCAAGGAAGCCCACTATGCCCACCACGCTCACCTCCTTCCACTTGGCGCGCATCACCTGGGGTTCCAGCTCGGCCCCGGCGAGGAAGGTGAGGAGCACGGCGCCGGAGGATGCCAGGAAGCGCAGCCAGTCCGCGTCCGCACCGATGAGTCCCTGTCCGAGGAAATATTCGCACGCCGCGCCTGCGGCCATGCCCACGCAGATCTCCACGAGGGCCATGGAGATCCTCAGGTAGTAGGCGATGATGGTCGCGATGACCGCAAGCCCGAGCCACAGGGCGGCGATGGAAAAGGGTATGGTCATGGGTCACTCCTTCGTGATGTATTCTTGCTTCTCATGAATCAGATCTCTGTGCGGGAATATGCGGCGTGTCACGAGCCGTTCTGCAGGGTCCGGAGCCGGCCGATGAGGTCGTCGAGTTCCCCTGTCCGCCCCTGGGTATCGGACAGGAGGGCGTCGATGGTAGCGAGTTCCTCTTCGATATAGGCCAGGGCCTGGTTCTTCATGGCCTCTATGGCCTTGTTGATCCGCGACTCCCACTGGGCGGCGAGCCTGGACAGGTTCACCTCCACGGCCCAGGCGACCTCGCGCAGGTAGTGCCGTTCGAAGAATGGTCTGAAGACGAACATGGGGATGAGGAACCAGATGAGGTCCCAGTGGATATCGAAGGCGTAGAGCACCCGGATGTCGGGGTGCTCCGGTTCGGCCACCTCGATCTTCCAGTCCGCGTCCGGCAGCCTGATGCCGAGCACCCGGGAAATGCTCTCGCCCAGGAGCAGACGGAACGTCTCCAGGTAGCGCATGAGGCCTCGGTGAGCCTTGTTCAGGGTACCGAAGAAGTGGGGGTTCTCGGTCCTCGAGATGCGGCCGATCTCGTCGGTCATGGTGTCCGCCAGCCACTCCTCGTAGCGCCTGGTGAGCTTCCACAGGTTGCCCCTCCAGGTGGGCAGTTCCCGGGACAGCTGCTCCCTGACACTCTCGGTGAGCGGGGCCTCAAAGGAGTCGAGGTGCTTCTTCAGGAGCATGCGGGTCTGCCCCTGGTTCTCCCTGGCGATGAGGGATATCTCCTCCCTGACCCGCTCCATGGCCACCTTTTCGTCCAGAACCCTGTGCTTCAGGGTCTCGCGGTCCTGGTCCGCCTCCAGGGAACTCGCCCGTGCCACCTCGAGGTAGGTCAGGCACCTGTCGAGCAGGGACTGGGTCTTGAAGTGGAGGATGCGCCGGAACTCCTGGTCGCGGTTGGCCGAGATCCCCTCGAAGAGGTCGGACGAGATCCGCTGCTTGAGGGCCTCAGTCTCGGTGCGGATGGAGTAGGGGTACACGGTGAAATCCCGGTCGAGTTTTTTCTTGAGGGTCTTTAGGAAGAACTGCTCCACCTCGAGTTGCTGGTCCGGGGTGAGCAGGTCGGCCTTGGTGAGGAGGATCACGATCCGCGGGGTGTGGTGGGACAGGTCCTCGATGAGGTCCAGGTCGTTCTCGGACAGGGGGCGGTCTGCGCTGATGGCCAGGATGGCCGCGCCCACCTCGGGAAGCCAGTTCTGCGACACCTCCTTGTGGTAGGTGAACACGCTCCCCAGGCCGGGGGTATCCACCAGGCGCAGCCCCGGGTAACGTGCCAGGGTGGGCAGCTCGATGTCCACCATGGCCACCTCTTTCTCGTTAGATGGGTTCTGCGTCTCGGAGATGTACTCGCCCAGGGTCGCGGGGTCGACCTCACGACGTGTGCCGTCCAGGAAGGCGACCATTGCCCGCTCCCGTTCGCCGTAGCTCAGGCGCGTGACCACCGTGGTGACCGGGATGACGCCCACCGGGAGGATGTCGCGGCCGATGAGGCTGTTGATGAACGAGCTTTTGCCCGCCTTGAACTGCCCGAGGATGGCCACGTCGATGAGGGGGTTCCGGGACAGCAGACCCTCGCATACCTCGATCTGGCGGTTCAGGGAGAAGATGTGGAACCGTTCTGCAGCTTCGCGGACGCAGTCCACCAGCTTCCTGACATCTGTGGTTGAATGCATAAGCGGCGCTGCGGTCATATACACTCCTTTCAGATCTCTCTGCAAGGAGTCATCAGCCTGAAGGCGGTTCAAGGGGGGACTCCATCCCCTCTGAGACACCGTTCCTGTACCCCGGCGAGGGCTTGCCTGTCAATGGAGAAGAAGGCCGGGGGGGAAATAAGCTCAAAGATGAGCAGGTATGCATCGGCGATGGGCTCAGGCGACCCGCTTCACTTGGCTCAGGGGTGCCGGCGCGGGGTACTCGCTCAGTTCCACGCCCCTGTTGAGCTCGTGAAAATAGGAGACAGACCACTCGCTGGGGAAGAGCAGCGCACTCTGCCCCGATCCGTCCCTGGCCACCTTTGCGCCGCCCGGGAGCTGGAGGCTGCCTGCCGCGACGCCGGGGGTCGTGATCCACCTGGCCTGGGTCCACGGAGCACCCTCAAGGCGCGATGGCGCATGGTACTCGGTCTCCAGGCGGTACTTCACGATCTCGAACTGGAGCGGTCCCACCGCGGCGAGCAGCGGTATGCGCTGTGGGGCATCGGGCAGCTCGAAGTCGCGGACCACGCCTTCGGTCAGGAGCTGGTTCAACCCTTCGCGGAACCGTTTGTGGTTGGACGGCACATCGTTGTGGAGAAAGGCGAAGCACTCGGGCGGGAACCGCGGGATCTCGTCGAACAGGACCTCCGGGTCCTCGCTCAGGGTGTCGCCGATGGACAGGAATCTGGCGCCGGCGATGCCCACCACGTCTCCCGGATACGCCTCGTCGATGGTCTGGCGGTCGCGGCCGAACATCTTGTTGGCATTGGAGAGGCGGATCTTCTTGCCCGTGGGTATATGGGTAACGGTCATGTCCCGGGTGAACCGGCCCGAGACGACCCGGATGAACACGATCCGGTCCCGGTGGTTCGGGTCCATGTTCGCCTGGACCTTGAACACGAACCCGGAAAAGACCCCGGTCTCGGGTCTGACCTGGAGCCCGCGGCTCATGCGGGGCAGGGGGGGAGCGGACTGCTCGATGAACCCGTCCAGCAGCAGCTGCACGCCGAAGTTGTTCAGCGCGCTCCCGAAGAACACCGGCGTGGTCTTCCCGGCCAGGACCTCTGCGGGGTCGTAGCCGATGCCCGCGCCGTCCAGGAGCTCCATCTCCTCGCAGGCCGCCGCGTGGGCGGATGCGTCCATGCGGTCCCGCACCGCGGGGTCGGCCATGCCGCAGGTGGAAACCGGGGCCAGGTACGCGCCGCCCGGGGTGCGCTCGAAGAAGTGGGCCAGGCCGGTGCGCCGGTCAAGGACCCCCCTGAAGCGGTCGCCGGTGCCCAACGGCCAGTTCATGGGGCAGGCCCCGATGCCCAGGACGTTCTCCAGCTCGTCGAGCAGGGCGAGCGGCTCCCGTGAAGGCCTGTCCATCTTGTTCATGAACGTGAAGATAGGGATGCCCCGCATCCTGCAGACCTCGAAGAGCTTGCGGGTCTGGCTCTCGATGCCCTTGCCGGCGTCGATCACCATGATGGCCGCGTCCACGGCCGTGAGCACCCGGTAGGTGTCCTCGGAGAAGTCCCGGTGGCCCGGGGTGTCCAGCAGGTTGATGAGGAAACCGTCGTACTCGAAGCTCAGCACGGTGGAGCTGATGGAGATGCCGCGCTTGCGCTCGAGCTCCATCCAGTCCGAGGTAGTGGCCCGCTGGTTCTTCCTTGCCGTGACCGAGCCGGCCAGCTGGACCGCTCCGCCGTAGAGGAGCAGCTTCTCCGTGAGCGTGGTTTTTCCCGCATCCGGGTGCGAGACGATGGCCAGGGTCCTTCTCCGCTGTATCTCGTGGTTCATGCTCATGGTGACGTAATCCTTTTCTCCTTGTGCCTGTCAGGACGATCCCTTGCCACCCGTTGCGCGGCGCATATCCCCAGTCCCAAAGCGGGGCCGTACAGTCCTGCGGCCCCGAACAGGGGGTTCTCCGGAAGGGGTATGGCGGATGCTTCAGGGCGGGGTGCATCCCGTGCCCGGACGGCTGAGACCGGCGACGGGCACCAGTGCGGCGAAGAGGGATCGTGTCTGCAGAACCATGCGGGGGGTACTATCACCATACCCGGGGACATGGCAAGAAAATACGGCTGCGGGACGGGTACGGCAGGGCCTTCGGGATTGACTGGGGAATGATCGTCGTGGTACCTGTCAACACGTATTCTCGGTAGTAGAAGAGAATACAGATCATTCAAATCGAACAAGGGTGTAGTGACCAGCCGGTTGGTTGCTCCAGGCAGGAAGGATGGTCGGGCCGCCATCCGGAGATGCGACAGGCAGAAATGCCGTCGCGCACGTCCAACGATCGTTCGTTTCGTATGGGCGGCCTCTGGAGGTGCTGGTGGACACGCAACCGCATGGGAACACCCAACCCGACAACGGCACGGTACTCGCACGCATGGTGCGGCTGACCTGGGGTGCCCTCGGCAACTTTCTTCTGATTCTCCTGATAATCCTGGTCATTGTCGGAACGCACCAGGCAAGGATTGTACTGGATGTAACCTTCTGGCTGGTAGTGGCGGGCCTCATCGTAGCCAGGTACCTGGACATCAGGGTGTTCCACGGGCACACTGCAGACGGCGGCCCGGGTTCCATGAAGGATGTGGCAAGGTATTCCATGGGCCTCATTGCCGCGGCCGGCCTGTTCTGGGGGCTTGCCCATGCCATCGTGGCGAGGGTGCAGTAGGTGGCGGACGGATCCCGGATCGAAACACCTTGACAGGGCAACCCGCGATATGGCAACAAACATCTATTCTGATTGATGGGTCCGGTGAGAAACCGGAGGCAGGAGATGGTCGGGCCGCCATCCGTTCAAGGAACGGGTGGCGGCCCTTTTTATCTTCGCGCACGCGAAAGGTCCGCCAGAAGGGGGTGAAAGGATGCCCGGCAGGGGACCGGGGCTGATCGGCAATATGAGAGTTTTTCATCACTTCATCAAACCGGGACACGGTCCCACGTCAATGGGAGGAAGAACATGAGGGAAAGAACTACCGTAGGATTGTTGGTTCTGGTCATGGCCGGTGTACTGATCATGGCGAGCGGCTGCGCCAAGAAGCCGGCCCCGGAGCAGGAGACCGCCAGACCTCCCGTCCAGGAGGGCATGAAGACCGACCAGGGGGTCCCCGCACCTGACAGGGGCGAGGCTGCACCGGCGCCTGTCTCTCTCGCAGGCCGCGAGGCCGAGGTGGATGACTTCGAGAACGAGTACATCTACTTTGATTTTGACCGCTACACCCTGAGCGCTGAGGCAACTGCAGTCCTGAATCGCAAAGTCGCCTTTCTGAAGGCCCACGCCGACCTCGCCGTGGAGGTGCAGGGCCACTGCGACGAGCGGGGGACCGCGGAGTACAACATGGCGCTGGGCGACCGCAGGGCCAAGGCCGCCCGAGACTACCTTGTCACCATGGGGATCGCGGCTTCGAGGCTCACCTCCATCAGCTACGGCGAGGAGCGGCCCATCGACACCGCGGGCAGCGAGGATGCCTGGGCAAAGAATCGGCGGGCCCAGTTCATGGTCAGCAACAAGTAGCGTGCGGGGCCGTAGCGGCCGGGCACACACAGGAAAAACCCACACAAACCCTTCTTTTTTTCAAGGTGCCGGGCCTCGCGCCCGGCACCGTTTCACCTGGGGCGCGGTTTTCTGCTGAGGGCATGCATGGATGGTTGGGCTTGCCTGAACCGATATGCACCTGAACCTGAGATACCCCCCCACCCCTTGACAGCGGGCCTTCCGGGTCTATACAGTCACTGTGGCGGATCCTTCCGCTGGGCGCCTGGCTGAAGAGGACCCTGGGCGGCCTTGTCAAAAAAGGTGCACGATGATAGTCAAACTGTCACTGGGCGATATCGAACGTGCGCGCCTCGTGCTGCGGGGTGGGTCGGTGCTTGACTGGCGGCGCATGGACGCCGCGTCCTTGGACGAATGTCTTGCGATCCTCAAGGTGAACGGCTTCGACCCGGAAGATACGGATGATGCCGCGCACCTGCAGGAGATGCAGCGGGCAGCCATGGCGTATCTTGAGAGGAACCTGGGCATCACCTTCGCGCCCGAGGTGGCCCGGGCGGAAACGCCCGCCCATCTCATGCTTCTGGCCTCGGGCCGCAGGGTGGCGCTCAGGAGGCAGGCGTGCATGGTGCTGAAGGTGATGCACGTGGTGCACCACATCGAGGCGAGGGAGCTGAAATCCCGGCTGAACATATCCGACCGCGAGCTCTATCACCTGGTCGTGGAGAAGTCCTCCCGTGTGATCCGCGAGATGCAGGCGCAGGGATATCCCATCGTGGATTTCCAGTACAGCCGCAAGACGCAGGACTCGATCATCACCAAGCTGCTGAGCAAGAGGCAGGGGAACAGGGCCCTCCTGTACGACATGATCCGCTTCCGCATCGTCACGGCGACCATCGAGGAGATCGTGCCCGTCATCGCGTACCTCAGCCAGCACCTCTTCCCGTTTCACTACACCGTCCCGGGCGAGAGCCACAACACGATCTTCGATTTCAAGGACTTCATCCGCCGTCATCCCCCTGTATCCAGGATGGCACGCGAGTTTCAGGTGGACCTCATGTACGAGGACGAGATGAGAGGGCCGAAGAACCCGGAGACGAGCAGCACCTTCAAGGCGGCAAACTTCATCGTCGATCTGCCCCTGCGCCTGGATGACCGGCAGCTCGCTGTATGGGCCCCCGGCATCGAACTGCCGTCGCGGGTCGTGCACGTCCTGGCGGAATTCCAGATCGTGGATAAGGTATCGAACATCACCAACGAACAGGGCGATGCGCGTCATGACAGATACAGGGCCCGCAGGATCGCCGGGGTGAGGGGCCGCCTCCTCCGGGGGACCATGCTCTGGAGAGGGAGGGACAGTGTCTAGCCCCGGTAGCGCCACGGACCGGGAAACAGGGGTTCCCGGCATCGACGTGCTCCATGTCGCACCGGTCCTGCTGTCCCTCAGGTTCCGGGGATCCAGGCCCGCCGTCATCGTGGCTTTGATATGCACGCTCTTCATTGTCGCGGGGCACTTCCTCTCCTCGCCGGGGACCGAGGGGTGGACGGCGGTGTTCAACCGCGCCATTGCCACCGTGGCCGTGGGCGCCCTCTGGGAGGTCTTAGAATTCGGCATGGACCATGTCTTCGGCACTACCTTGCAGAAGCCCATGGCAGGGGACGCATCGGGGCTCACCGACACTATGTGGGACCTCATCGTGGATTCCCTGGGCGCGCTGACCATCAGCGTACTGGGGTGGTGGTACATGGTGCGCGAGCGGCAGTCATTCATCGAGGTATTGATCCGCCGGTTCATCGAGCGCAATCCGTGGCTGTTCCGTGCGTGACCGACCTGCAGGGGTTGCACGGTCGGGATGAAGGGGGCATGACGTGTTGGCGAGACTGATCTGGGAGAGCCTGACGGGATTCTTCCGCCACAACGGACCCATGCTGGCCGGTGCCATCGCCTGCTTCTCGCTCATGGCACTGGTGCCGTTCTTCCTGCTTCTGGTCTCCCTGTTCGGCTATATCCTGGGAGAGCACCCGGCGTTCTACGTGTTCCTCGCCTCACGGCTCGTCGCTTTCTTCCCGGACGCCACCTCGGAGATAACCGAAGAGCTCGGGAAGATAATCTCCTACAGGCGCATCGGTCTGTTCACCCTGGCGGTCTATGCCTACTTCTCCTGCCAGCTTTATTTCTCCCTGGAGAGCGCGGTCAACACCATCTTCGGGACACAGGGGAAGCGGCCGCTGGCGCTGTCGCTGCTCTTGTCCCTGTCCGTCATCACCGGGCTCATCGTGCTCACCATCCTCGCCTTCGGCGCGGCCTCTCTCTTCCCGCTCTTCGTGCCCCTGTCCCGGCTGTTCCCCGTTCTCGTGGAATGGGACGTCACCGCGCTGCTCATCGCCTTCATGCTTCCCGCCGCGCTGGTGTTTATCGCGGCGTCAGGCCTGTACACGGTGCTTCCGCACCGGAAGATCACCGTACGCCACGCCCTGTACGGGGCACTGATCACGGCCGTGCTCTTCGAGTTCGTCAAGCATGCGTTTTCCTACTATGTCGTGATGAAGCTTTCTCGGTTCGGTAACATCTACGGTCCGCTGGGCGCATTCGTGATCTTCCTCCTGTGGATCTTCCTGGCCGCATGCATCTTCCTCCTGGGCGCCGAGGTGGTACACAACCTGGGCAATGCGGAAAGGGATCGGAACGGCACGGAGGGTGACGCAGGGACAGCCGTTGATCCGGGAGAACAATCATGAACGATGGCAATGCGATACGTGGACGTCTGCAGGAGCTGCTTGCGGTCAGGGACTGGTCCGGTGCGCGGGACGCGCTGCAGGGCATTCCCGCCCCCGACGTCGCCGACATACTCCCGGCCCTTGACAAGCAGAACCGCGGACTGCTCTTCCGACTGCTCCCCAAGCCGCTGGCCTCGGATGCCTTCTCCAACCTCGAGCCCGCCAGGAAGGACGAGCTGCTCAGGAGCCTGTCCGACGACGAGGCCTGCTATCTGCTGGCCGACCTCTACCCTGACGACCTGGCCGAGTTCCTCGAGGAGATGCCCGGGCAGGCCACCCAGCGGCTGCTGAACCTCCTGGGGCCCGACGACCGGAGAGAAGCGCTGCAGCTGCTGGGCTATCCGGAGCGGAGCATGGGCAGGCTCATGAAGCCCTACTACGTGGCGGTCCGACCCGGGTGGACCGTGGCGCAGGCCCTGGACTACATCCGGGAGCGGGGCCAGGACAGTGAGACCATCCACGTCATCCAGGTGGTGGATGTCTGGTGGAAGCTGCTGGACACGCTGAGCCTGAGGCGGTTCATCCTGGCCAGCCCCGATGACACGGTGGAGCGGCTCATGGATCGTTCCTTCGTGAGCATAACCGCCTACGAGGATCGCCGCGATGCGGTGCGCATGATCCAGCACTACGACCTCGTCACCCTGCCCGTGGTGGATTCCGACGGCGTTCTTCCGGGGATCGTCACGGTCGACGACGTCCTCGACGTGGCGGAGAAGGAGGTTACCGAGGACTTTCAGCGAGTCGCCGCCGCGACCCCGCTGAAGACGGGGTACCGTGATGCCGGCATACGGTCCCTGTTCACCCGGAGGACCGGCTGGCTCGGGGTGCTCATCGTCGTGAACCTGGCCTCCGGATGCGTTATCGCGTTCCATGAGGACCTCCTCATGTCATCCATCGCCCTTGTCTTCTTCATCCCGCTCCTCATCGCAACCGGCGGTAAAGCCGGCGCCCAGTCCGCCACGCTCATGGAACGGGCCGTGGCCAGCAGCCCCCTGGTGACCTCCAAGGCGGACGTGGTGGGGCTGGTCATCTACTTCTCCATTGCATCGTACATCCTCTCGCCTGCCGCGCAGGTGCGGGGTGAGAACCGAAAATGGTTTTCCGGTCGGTCGGCATCTGGTATAATTCGAGCTTCCAATGTATCCAAGGGGTGGACGACGCGGTCCATCGCAACGCCTCGTTGCTGACGTCCGGCCTGTCAGGCCAGAGAAACGACATGATCCTCGAGAATGTGCGGTGAGCCGGGATCATCGGCTCAAACCATGCGGGAAAGGAGCTGGCGACCATGGAAGAGCTGATGGGGAAACACTGGCACCACATGCCTTGTGCAGAGGTGATCGACCTGCTGGAGACCGATCCCGACAGGGGGCTCGACCAGTTTGAGATCGAGGAGAGACGGAGGAGTTTCGGTGACAACGTCATCACCACCAGGAAGGGCAAGGGGCCTCTGCTGCGGTTCCTGCTCCAGTTCCACCAGCCCCTGATCTACATCCTTCTTGCGGCAGGATTCATCACGGCCCTGCTTCAGGAATGGGTGGACGCGGGGGTCATCTTCGGCGTGGTGCTGGTGAACGCAATCATCGGTTTCGTCCAGGAGTCCAAGGCGGTGAAGGCCATGGAGGCCCTCGCCAGGACCATGGTCACCGAGGCAACGGTCATGCGATCGGGGTCGAAGGTGCGCATCTCGTCCGCCGAGGTGGTACCGGGCGATGTCGTGCTGCTCCAGTCCGGGGACAAGGTTCCGGCCGACCTGCGCCTCATTGCGGCCAGGGACTTCCAGGTGGACGAGTCGGCGCTCACCGGCGAGTCCCTCCCGGTTCAGAAGACCGAGGAGGTCCTGCCCCACGACACGGTGCTGGCCGACCGGGCCAACATGGCCTACGGGTCCACCCTGGTCACCTACGGGCAGGCCACGGGCGTAGCGGTGGCCATTGGCGACCACACCGAGGTAGGCCGCATCTCGACGCTCATCTCCGAGACCGAGGAGCTGCAGACGCCGCTGCTGCGCAAGATCGAGGAGTTCAGCAGGCTGTTGCTCTACGTGATCCTGGGGCTCGGTGCCTTCACCTTTGCGGTGGGCATCTTTCGCGGCCAGAGCGCCTTCGACATGTTTATGGCCGCCGTTGCCCTGGCCGTGGGGGCCATCCCCGAGGGGTTGCCCGCCGCCATGACCATCACGCTGGCCATCGGCGTGGCGCGCATGGCCCGCAGGCGGGCCATCATCCGCAAGCTCCCCGCCGTGGAAACCCTGGGCAGCACCACGGTGATCTGCTCGGACAAGACGGGAACGCTGACCGAGAACCAGATGACGGTCCAGGCGGTCGTGGCCGGAGGCGAGGTCTGGGAGGTGAGCGGCACCGGATATGTTCCCATGGGCGACATCACCCGCGCAGGCTCGCCGTCTTCCGACACACTCACGGAAGCGCTCGTGGAGACCCTCAGGTGCGGCCTGGTCTGCAACGACAGCCTCCTCGTCGAGAAGGAGGGCCGCCATACCGTGCAGGGCGACCCCACCGAAGGCGCCCTCATCGCCTCGGCGGCCAAGGCAGGCCTCTTCATGGATCACGAGGGTTCGCGGCTCAACCGCCTCGACACCATCCCCTTCGAGTCCCACCACCAGTACATGGCCACCCTCCATGCCGACGGGCAGGGGAGTGCGGCCGTGGTTTACGTGAAGGGCTCGGTGGAGGCCGTGCTGGAACGCAGCTCCTCGGCACTGGGCACGGATGGCTCTTTGGTGGATCTCGACGGGAGGGCCATCCACGCCGCCGTGGACGCCATGGCGGCCCGGGGCCTCAGGGTGCTGGCCTTTGCCCGGAAGGCAGTGCAGGAAGGAAAACACAGGATCGACCACCAGGACATCGAAGGGGGCCTCACATTCCTGGGTCTGCAGGGAATGATCGATCCGCCCCGGAAAGAGGCCGTGGATGCGGTTAAGAACTGCCACAGCGCCGGGATCCGCGTGAAGATGATCACCGGAGACCATGCGCTCACCGCCAGCGCGATTGCCGGGAGGATCGGCCTGCACAACGCCACGCGGACGCTCACCGGCAGGGAGCTTGCATCCATGAGCGACCGCGAGATCATAGACATCGTGGACGACGTCTCGGTGTACGCCCGGGTGGCGCCCGAGCAGAAGCTCCGGCTGGTGGAGGCCCTTCAGGCCAAGGGCAACGTCGTGGCCATGACCGGCGACGGGGTGAACGATGCCCCCGCGCTGAAGCGGGCCGACATCGGCGTGGCCATGGGCATCACGGGCACGGACGTGGCCAAGGAGGCCTCCGACATGGTGCTCACGGACGACAACTTCGCTTCCATCGAGGCCGCGGTGGAGGAGGGCAGGGGAACCTACGACAATCTCACCAAGTTCATCGTGTGGACGCTCCCCACCAACATCGGCGAGGGACTGGTGATCCTGGCCGCCGTCCTGGTGGGCGCGGTGCTGCCCATCCTGCCCGTGCAGATCCTGTGGATCAACATGACCACGGCCGTGCTGCTGGGCCTCATGCTCGTCTTCGAGCCCAAGGAACCGGATATCATGCAGCGCTCCCCCCGCAACCCAGGGGCGCCCATCCTCACGCTGGTCCTCATCTGGCGCATCGTCATCGTGGGGTTCCTCCTGCTGCTGGGCGCTTTCGGCCTGTTCAAGTACGAGCTGCTCTACCTCGGGTCATCGCCCGAGGTGGCCAGGACTGTGGCGGTGAACGTGTTCGTCATGGGCGAGCTCCTCTACCTCTTCAACTGCCGTTCCCTCAGCAAGTCGGTCTTCGAGGTGGGGTTCTTCTCCAACCCCTGGGTCTTCGCCGGGTCAGGGATCATGGTCCTCCTGCAGATCCTCTTCACCTATGTCCCGGCCATGAACACTGCCTTCCACAGCAGGCCCATCGGCCCGGCAGCCTGGGTGCGCATCATCGCCGCGGCCTCCCTGGTGATGGTGGTGGTGGGGATTGAGAAGGCCATCGTGCGGCGCAGGGCCTCCAGGGTCTTGCCCTGATCGCTTCCGGGGCTATATTTTCACCATGGACCGGAGACTGCAGAAGAGGTTCCAGAGCCTCATCGGGCTGCCCGAGGACCGCATCCAGGCGGTAGCCGAGGAGTTGTTCGCGTCCACCGAGCAGCACCCGGCCGTGTACTGGATCTACTTGGCCATCTCCGCGGGCATCGCTTTCTTCGGCCTGGTCATGAACTCAACGGCGGTGGTCATCGGCGCCATGCTCGTGTCCCCGCTCATGACCCCGCTGGTGCAGACCGGCATGGCCTTTGCCATGGGCAACCTCTACCTCGCCCTGCGCTCGCTCATCAGGGTCTTCATGAGCACCATGGGCGTGGTTGTCTTCGCGGCGCTCACCACCGTGATCCTGCCCTTCGAGCAGATCACCCCCGAGATCGCTGCCCGCACCCAGCCCAACGCCCTGGACCTCTTCGTTGCCCTGTTCTGTGCCGTGGTTGCCTCGCTCACCACGGCCCGGCAGGCTTCCGACACGGTGAGCGCGGCCGCGGGCACCGCCATCTCCATAGCCCTGGTGCCTCCCCTGTGCGTCATGGGCTTCGGCCTGGGCATCCTTGACGGCCACGTCTTCATGGGCTCGACCCTGCTCTTCATCGCCAACCTGGCCGCCATCATCCTGGTCTCAGACCTCTTCTTCCTCCTGGTGGGGTTCGCACACGTGGATGTGAGCGGCCTGGAGGAGAAGGTCATCGGAGAGAGAGAGAAGACGAGGCTGACCTACCGGTTCGTGAAGTCTCTCCACATCGCGGACCGCAGGGCGCTGAGGTGGGCCCGGCTCAAGATCGCTCTGCCCCTCCTCTTCGTGCTTGCCGTGGCGCTCCCCCTCTCTTCGGCCCTGACCCAGGTGGCCTGGGAGGTGAACACCAAGAAGAACATCAACAGGGTGCTGTCCGAGTTCGAGAAGAAGTACCGGATCCTGAGCAGGCAGCAGCTCATCGAGGGCAGGAAGGTGTCCCTCAGGCTCACCATCGTGGGCGACCCGGAGAAGAGGGAGGAGGTGGAGGAAGACCTGAAGGTGACGCTGCGGATCATCATGGGGTCCGATCCCGCGCTGTCGGTGGATGTCATCCCTTCGGACGAGTACGTAAGCAGGACCTTCAGGACCGGCAGCGACTTCCTCAACAAACTCATGGCGACCATGGAGAGAACGGCACCCATCCTGGAGGCGACGGATCGGGAGGTGTCAGGAGGTATGGCCGGTCACGAGGAGACGGCGAGGAAGACCCTGCAGAAAACGCTGGAGTGGCTGAACACCCAGCCCCCAGCTCCCCAGTACTTTTCCTGGAGGTATGCGTTCGACCCCGGCGGCGCCGGGCTCACCCTGTACAGGATCGCTGACGAGCCGCTCACGGACCAGGCCCTGGGGCTCATCGCCTCCACGATCCGGCGCGACACCGGCATGGCGGTCGCGGTCTCTGAAGAGCGGCTTCCGCAGACGATCTGCCGTTTCCGCTACCCCGTGCTTTCCTCCCGGCTCAGCCAGGACATGGACGTGCCCCTGGAGATGATCCGCGGGCACGATGCCGTGACCGCCCTCATACGCCTCAAGAACCCGCAGCTCTTCCGCAACACCAGGACAAGGGAGGTGACGGCCCGGATGAACGAGACCCTCCTGGCCTATGTCCGTTCCCGCCTGCCCGAGGGCAGGGTCATCATCGAGGAGCCCGGTGACGAATGGGTGGTTTCCCTCTCCCTGAACCGGGGGGAGGTCCCTTCCGAGGACCCGCAGGGCCAGTGAGGGCGGAAAGGCCGCTCAGTCCATCATGGAGGCCTGGGCCCTGAGCAGGTCGTGCAGCGTGATGATCCCGGCCACCCGGCCGGTGTACCTGTCGAGGACCACCATGATCCCCGATGGGGACTCGATGAACTTGTCCGCCACGTCACGCACCGGCTGATCGAAGTGGCAGGTGACGGCCTCCTCGAGCTCCACGGGGATTTCCGTATGCAGCGCCTCCTCGATCTTCTTCCGCGTGATCAGCCCCTGGAGATTCCCGTCCACGACCACGGGGAACCCGTGGTACCGGTACTTTTCCACGACCTCCCGCAGGGAATCCTTGTCAAGGCTGTCCACGATGACGGGACGGTGGTTGGCGACGGCGGACACCGGCAGGTTCTGCCAGGCCCTGATGTCCACGGGCGGCCGGATCTTGATGAGCTCGTGGCCGTCGTTCACGAGCAGGGCGTCGTAGAAGTTCAAATCTCCCGCGAGCCTGCAGACGATCTTGGCGATGATGACCGCGATCATGAGGCCCGGCACCAGGGCGAACTGGTGCGTCATCTCGAACACGATGAGAAGCGAGGTCAGGGGCGCCCTGATGATGCTCGCCAGGCACGCGGTCATGCCCACGGCCGCCGCCGCGATGTGGTCCGAAGGGGTCAGGGGGAGCCAGAAGCCGGCCAGGCCGGAGATGAAGAACCCGCCCATGCCGCCCAGGAAGAGGCAGGGAGAGAAGATGCCCCCGCAGCCGCCGAAGCTGTAGGACGCGATGAAGGCCATGAGCTTGCCCGCCAGGAGGATGCCCGCGATCCACCAGATGAAGCCGTTTGACAGGGCCTCCGAGAGGTCGTGGTACCCCAGGCCGAAGACGCCGACCTTGCCCGTGACGATGAAGCATCCAGCCCCGATGAGCCAGGTGATGAACCCGCCGCAGCAGGGCAGGAACCAGGGCGGGACCGCTCGCTGGCCCTTGATCCGCTCGCGCCAGGCCAGGGAGGATCGGTGGAAGACGACCCCTGCCAGGGAGGCCACCATGGCCACCAGGGGATAGACCGCATAGACCTTCCAGGACACCGCGTCGATGGCGGGCAGGATGAAGGCTGGCTGTTTGCCCACGATGGCGTATACCACGAAGGCGCCCAGCACCGAGGAGAGGACCACCCGGCCGATGATGCGGCTGTTGATGTCGGTGATGATCTCCTCGAGCACGAAGGTGATTGCTGCAAGAGGTGTGTTGAAGGCCGCGGCCAGGCCTGCCGACGCGCCGATGACCATGGCGCCGCGCCGGAGCCGCTTGGGGTACCCGAGAAACCCTGAAAGCACCGAGGTGAGGCCGCCGCCGATGAACACGGTGGGGCCTTCCCTGCCCAGACTCGTCCCGCCGCCCAGGCTGAGTACGCCCGCGATGAACTTCACCACCACCGGCCGCCAGTGGACATAGCCCACCTCCTTCCAGTACGCGGCCTTTAACTGGGGGATCCCGCTGCCCGCAGCGTCCGGGCTGAGCTTGTTCAGCAGCAGGCCCACCACGAGCGAGGTGGTCATGATGACGCAGAAGCTCGCCACGAGGAAGAAGGTGAGCGAGCGGGAGGCGAAGGAGAGGAACGTCACCTGGAAGACATAGTTGGTCAGGAGGAGGAAGGCAACGGCGGACAGCGCCGCCATGACGCCAAGGAACATGGTTTGCAGGAGGTCCCGGGTGTTTTCTGGAAGACCTCGGAGGACGGCAATGATGCCCCTCAGGGCGGACTCCGCTGTTTTCATGCTATGTCGCCAGGGTATGAGCGTCTTTCCATGGTCCCGGATATGATACATTTGATGGTTGATTTCCAGCGGAAAAGTGAGGGAGAGTGTCCGCCATGATCACGGTGCTCTCTCTGGCGGCCGGCATCGCCATGCTCTTCTCCGGCGGCGACCTCCTGGTCCGGGGTGCCTCGGGTATCGCCCGTGCCCTGAGGGTGTCGCCGCTCATCATCGGGCTCACCATCGTGGCCTTCGGCACCAGCGCGCCCGAGCTCGTGGTGAATCTCGTCGCCGTGCTCCACGGAAGCAGCGGGGTGGCCTTCGGGAACGTCATCGGGTCGAACCTGGCGAACATCGGCCTCATCCTGGGCCTGGCGGCCCTGTTCAGGCCCATCCAGGTGGGCGGCGCGGTCATCGTCCGGGAGATTCCCATGATGCTCCTGGTGTCCGCGGTGGCGGTGGTCCTCGGCCTCGACGGTGTGCTGCAGGGCATGCCGGATGTCTTTTCCCGATCCGACTGCCTCGTGCTTCTGCTCCTGTTCGGGGTCTTTCTCTACTACAACATCTTCGATGCCGTGCGGGCGAGACGCTCCGACCGGTATCTCGATGAGGTGGAGAGCCGCATCCCCGCACCTCAGGGCGGATCCATGCTCCCCGATTCGATCAGGACCCTGGTCGGGCTGGCCCTGCTCGTGGCGGGGGGCAAGCTCACCGTAATGGGCGCGGTGTGGGCGGCCCGGGGGCTGGGGGTCTCCGAGGGACTCATCGGGCTCACCGTGGTGGCTGTGGGCACCTCCCTGCCGGAGCTGGCGGCATCCTGCATCGCGGCATGGAGGAACGAGCCCGAGCTGGCCGTGGGCAACGTGGTGGGGTCGAACATCTTCAACCTGTGCCTGGTCCTCGGTCTGGCGGGCACCGTCGCCCCGGTGGCGGTGCCTGCGGGGGGGCGGCTCGACCTGGCCGCCATGCTCGGCATCTCCCTGGTGCTGCTGCCGATGTCCATGACCTCCCGGCGGAGGATCACCAGGATGGAGGGAGGCTTCCTGCTTGCAGCGTACTGTTCCTATGTGGCCTTCCGAGCCCTCTTCTTCTGCTGAGCCGGCATCCCGTTTCGCTGCAGGGTGTCGGGCCCCTGCCCGAGTATTCTTTCGCGGCGGCGTGCCCTCACGGGCTCGGCACGAAGAACTCGGCCTGCGGGAAGTCCTTCAGATCCCGCGATATGCCCGTCCGGAGGAAGGAATTCACCCAGTAGATGATGTCGTTCCTCAGAATGGACCTCCTGAGCCTGCGCATGCGGGCCTGGCGCTCGTCGTCGCCCATGCAGAAGGCCTGGTGGATGGCGTCCGCGGTTCTGACCCTGTCGTAGGGGTTCACCATGAGGGCGCCCTGGTGGAGCTGGGAGGCCGCGCCTGCGAACTCGCTCAGGATGAGCACCCCTCTTTCTTCGATGTTGCAGGCGCAGTACTCCTTGGCGATGAGGTTCATGCCGTCCTTGAGCGGGGTGATGAGCGCGATCTCGCAGGTGCGGTAGTAGGCTACCAGCTCCGGCCTCGGCAGGGAGCGGTAGATGTACTGGACCGGCGTCCATCCCACGTCGGTGAATCTCCCGTTGATCTCCCCCACGAGGCGCTCGATCTCCTGCTTGAGCCGGGCATACTCCTCCACGGAGTCCCTGCTGGGCACCACCACCTGGATGAGGGTGATCTTCTTGCGCATGTCGGGATGGCGTGCAAGGGCGTCTCCGAAGGCGAGCAGTCTCTCGGGGATGCCCTTGGTGTAGTCCAGGCGGTCCACGCCGAGGATGATCTGCATCTTGGGAAGGTTCGCGTGGATGATCCATGCCTTTTCCGCCGCCTCCTCCGAACGGGCGAGGTCCGCGAACTCGCGGAAGTCGATGCTTATGGGGAAGGCCCCCACCTGTACCTGCCGGTCGTGGAGGAGGATGGTGTACAGGCTCCTGTTCTCCTTCACCTTGAACCCCAGGAGCGACCTGACGCACCCGATGAAGTTCCGCAGGTCCCGGGCAGTCTGGAACCCGATGAGGTCGTAGTCCAGCAGGGCCTCCAGGATCTCGAATCGCCACGGCAGCTTGAGGAAGATGTCCAGCGGGGGGAAGGGGATGTGGAGGAAGAAGCCCGTCTGGCGGCAGATGCCGAGGCGTTTGAGCTCGCGACCCACCAGGATGAGGTGGTAGTCCTGGACCCACACGTAGTCGTGTTCGTCGGTGTTGTCGATGACGGCCCGGGCGAACTTCTGGTTCACCTGCTGGTAGACCTCCCAGGAGCCGGGATCGAAGTTGCAGTGGGAGAACAGGTCGTGGAAGAGCGGCCAGAGGATCTCGTTGGAGAACCCGTAATAGTGCCTGTCCACCTCCTCCCGGGTCAGGTTCACGGGCCGCAGGGAATACCCGGTCTCCCGGGTGCCCCTGGTCAGAAGGTCGCCCAGCAGCGGGCCCGCAGGGGTCTCCTCGGCATGGGTCCCCACCCACCCGATCCATATGCCGTCGCGGTACCTGAGCACCGGGCCCAGGGCGGTGACGAGCCCTCCGGACCCCGGATCTATGCGCCACTTCCCCCGCTTCTCCTTTTTCAGGACAATGGGGAGCCTGTTGGAGACGACCGCTAATCTCCGTGGTTCCATGCCACCTCTTTCCATGACCCCTCCGGGGCATGATGGAGCCATCCCCTGAGGAATGATTGTACTGCCGGGATATCAGGGAGAACCCCCTGGGCATCGGTGGGACTCCGGGGATCCCCGACCCGGATGCCGATCCCGCGGCCCCTGACTGCCCGGAAGGCGTCCTCGTCCGTGTCGTCGTCGCCGATGTACACACAGAACGTGTCGTCGGGCAGGAAGGCGAGCAGGGCGAGAACGGCTCGGCCCTTGTCTATACCCGCGCACCTGAGTTCGAGCCCCCCGTTGAACCGCCGCAGGTCCAGGCCGTGCTTGGCGGCGATGGGTCCCCATCCGGCGGCCACGTCCTCCTCGATGCGCCGGGCCTCCCAGGGGGAGAGCCCCCGGGTGTGCAGGGCCATGCTCGCGGCCTTCTCCTCGATGTGCGGGCGGATGCCGGAAGCGGCTCCGTATTCCGCCGCCCTGCGGAGCCCCTCGGACTGGGAGGGGGTGGGCATCGTGGTCGCCAGCCCCCTGCCCGGGGTGAGGAACTCGTGCCCGTGGCTTCCCACGAGCATGATCTTCAGGTCTCCCAGCAGCTCCAGCACTTCCGAGACGGGCCTTCCGGAGACCACGGCCAGCGAACCCCCGGTTCTGTCCCTGATCCTCTCCAGGAGTTCGACGGTGCCGGGCAGGACCCGGGCCTCCATGCGCTCTACCGTGAAAGGGGCCAGGGTCCCGTCGTAGTCCAGGGCCAGGAAGCTTGTACGCGCCTTGCAAAGCCGGTTCCAGAACCCGGGGAGGTTCCCGGGCGCCGCCCATGGTGTCCGGTGGACGCTCATCCCGTCAGGATCCTCTCGGAGCTCTCGAACATCACGGCATGCATGAGGGTGAGGTACTCCCTGAGGTGCCGGGTGATGAGGAAGTTCTCCAGCACGAACCGGTGTGCCTTCCTGCCCATCTCCTCCAGGAGATCCCGGTGCCTGAGGAGGTACCTGATGCGCAAGGCGGCTCCCTCGGAGGTACTCACCAGGAAGCCCGTGTGGTGGTTCACGACCTGCAGCCTTATGCCCCCTGTGTCTCCGCCGATGACCGGCTTGCCTTTCCACATGGCCTCGGTGACGGTGAGCCCGAAGCCCTCCCGTGTGGACTTCTGTACCACGATGTCCGAGATCCGCTGCAGGGCGTTGATGGTGCGGTGGTCGTCGGCGGGCAGCACGAAGACATGGATGTCCTCGTCGTTGCCCGCACCCTCTCTGACCTGGTTGAGCACCTCCTCGCCCTCGGGGTCGTCCGATGCGCCGCCCCCTGCGAGCACGAGCTGCACCGGGATGAACTCCCTGACGAGGCGGTATGCCTGGATCACCCCGATGGGGTCCTTGAACCGGTCGAACCTGGATACCTGGGTGATGATGGGCCGCTCCGGGTCCAGGCCCCACTTGTGGTAGGTGTCACTGACCTCCCGTGCCGGAAGGTCGATGTTCTTTTCGCTCAGCGGGTCGATGCTTGGGGCCACCAGATAGAGGGGGTGCGGCATGGACTGGGCGAACTCGGAGATGGACCAGATGCTCGCGTGGTAGGGTTCCACGAAGGGGCGGAGGAATTTCCACACCGGCCTGAAGGGACGGCTGGCGTCGATGTGGCACCGCCAGATCCACCTGCCCCTGCGGTTCGGCGTAAAGCCGAAAAGCGGCGCGGGCTGCGGGTCGTGGATGAACACGAGGTCCGCGTCTTCCAGGACAGGGCGCAACGCCTCGGCGTTTTCCCGGTTGACCCGCTCGTACTCCTTGAGCAGGTCGGGGTTCATGTCCACGCTGTTTCCCTGCAGGGCGTTGTGCATGAGCTTGGTGCACCGGAAGAACGGCTCCGTGCCCGTGATGACCTCCCATGCGGCATCGATGCCCAGCTCCTGCTTCAGGGGGATGAGACGGTGCAGGATCTCGGCCACGCCTCCCCCCTCCTTGGTGGAGTTCACGTGCACCACTTTCATGCCCGCAAGGTGCGAGCCGAGCTGTCTGAGCTGGTCGATGACGTCCTCGCCCACGATCTCGGCGTACTGTTCGAGCAGGCCCATGCTCACGCCCTCCTTACCCTGGCATGCAGGTCAAAGGCGTGGTGGATGTCATGGCGCAGCTCGGTGAGCGTGGTGAAGTAGGGGTCGATGAGCGCTATGCGGTCCAGGAGCTCCCGATGCTCGTCGCCAAAGCCCATAAGCCATGCCGAGAAATCGTTCCTGCCCAGCGGGGTCCGCCTGCGGGCGTCGATGAAGTGGTAGAAGATGCTGCCCACGGACATGTGGGGGATTGCCGAAGCCATGTCCTCCACCGCGGCGATCCTCCTGCCGGTGTCGAAGACCACGATCTGGGAGCGGACGAAGTAGAAGCGGCTCGACGCGATCATCCACGGGAGCAGCTCGCTCTCTTCGAGCCGTTCCTCGATGACGTCGATGAGCTCCTTGCGGGTGTCCTCGAGGGATTCGTGCCCTGTGGGGTCGATGAGGGCGAGGCGCTCGGCGAGCGTCTTGTCGTGGAGGCTCCTCGACGACCAGACCGCGAAGTCGTTCTGGAATTCGGGGTCATCGAAGCGGGGCCTGAGCAGACCTCCCCAGAAATGGTAGTAGATGCTGCCGGCCTCGATGGTCCTTATCTTTTCCCTGAGCTCACGAAGCGTCTGGGCATGCTCGCCCGTGGCCAGGGCGATGAGCGCGCAGTCCTTCACCGCGAAGGGATCGGGCATGGATGCCTCCTTGTGCATTCCGCAGAGGGCCTACCTGGCATTGTCCTCCTCCACGGCTTCGTTGAGCCGGTCCTGGAAGTCCGGGATGGCGGCCCTGATCCTGGCCCAGGCACTCATCATGGGGATGCCCACAGGGTCCGAGGTGTAGTTGGCGGCCGCGTTCTTCAGGCAGTCCACGAAGGCCTCGGTGGCCTCGATCTCGGTGTGCCGGTCGTAGGTCAGCCCGTTGATGAGCGCCAGGGCGTGGAACTTCTCGATGGCGATGCGCGACTCCTCGATGTACGAGGTGAGCAGGGTCTTGAAGAACGACTCGCTGAGCACCACGCCGTCCTGGCTGAGCACCCGCATGAGGGCCTCGGCGATGTCCGTGGCCATGCGGATGAGCCCGGTGTCGGGTTTGTCCTTTTCCAGGGTCTGGTGCTTGTGCTCGTAGCTCTCGATGAGTTCCACCTGGCAGATCCTGCTGGGCGAGGTCCGGTGGTACACCTCGTTCAGGAGGGACACCTCCAGGCCCCAGGTGGGGGAGATCCTGATGCCGCGGGCCAGGGTGTTGATCATGGCGAACTCGCCGGACAGGGCGTACCGGAAGGAACCGAGGTACTCCAGGAACGAGTTGCACCCGAGGATGCGCTTCAGCGTGCTGATGAGCGGCAGGTAGAAGAGCCTCGTGACCCTGCCGTACATGCGGTCGGTCACCCGGGAGTAGTACCCCTTGCTGAACTCGTAGTCCAGCGCCGGGTGCACCACGGGATAGAAGAGCCGGGCCAGGATCTCGCGGCGGTAGTTCACGATATCACAGTCGTGGAGCGCGATGGCGTCAACGTCGCGGTCGGCCAGGATGTAGCCGATGGTCATCCACACGGACCTGCCCTTTCCCGGCACGTCCAGCTGGAAGTCGTTCTTCTTCAGCTCGTCGTAGAGCGTCTGCAGCCTCGGTCCGTCGTGCCAGACCACCTTCACGTCGGACTGCAGGACCGACATCTTCTTCTTGACCTCCTCGAACTGGTCCCAGCTGGCCCTGTCCAGGGAGAGCACGATCTTGTCGAGGTACTCCACATCGGTGAGTTCGTCGATGATCCGGGGCATGGCCGGGGTGTCGAACTCGGTGACCAGCGCGGGCAGGAGCAGGACCATCCTGCGCTTGAGGCTGATGAGGCGGAGTTCGTCCTCGAGCTCCTCCACGGGCCTTTCCTTGAGCTTCTGCAGGGTCGCGATCATGGGGTGCTGGTAGAAGTCGGCCATACAACCACCTCCTCATTTCCAGATTTGGATGAGATAGTCCTTCATGTCCTCGAAGACCCGGGCCTGTTCCTGGAAAAGTGCCTCGGCCTGCGGGGTGTCCTTGCCCCTGAGTTCGTTCACCAGGGACGCCACCCGGGCGTAGTAGAGCGGGATCATGGTGTTGAGCACCTTCATGCGCTGGCGGGGGGTGGAGTGGAAGGCGTTCGCGTAGCGGTACACGATGCGCACCCAGGTCTCGGTGGGCAGGTACATGTCCGCGGGGCCTCTGTGGGCGAGGTCCTTGATGGTGGCCATGTCATGCTCCTCGATCATCTGCTGCCACACGCCGCCGAAGTTGAAGTAGCCGGTCTGGAAGTACTCCACCAGGTCGTCCTGGTTGATCTCGAAGGGCGCCGGCTCCTCGTGGGGGTATTCGCCCAGCGAGGGGATGTCGCGGGACCCCTTCACCTGCTTCCAGTAGTCCTGGTACATCTCCATGAGGCGGAAGCTCGTGCCCACCACCTGGCGGTACATGGGCCCCAGGTCGCCGGCCGGGTCCTTTTCGCCGTGGATCTTCACCCCGAGCCTGGCCTGGCAGATGTTGAACCCGCCCACGATGGCCGTGGTGGTCATCCAGATGTCGATGCCGAATCGGGCCACATCGGTCTCCCACACATCCTCCTGGTCGAGGTAGTACTTGGCGAGCCTGGGGGAGACCCCGAAGTCGCCGCCGATGGGCTGGCGGATGCGGCATCCGTACAATGATCTGGTGAGGTTGTACGCGATGGAGTTCGTGATGGTTGCATCGAACTTGTAGCGCATGTAGTCGGGTGCCACGAAGTCGTATCCGTTCATGACCGGGTCCACGATGTTCTTGATCCACAGGGGCGTGATGGAGAGCAGGTCAGAGTCGAAGACCGCCACGGCCTTGGGCTTGAGGAAGTTCGCCACCTCGAAGATGGCCCGCAGCGCCGAGCCCTTGCCGGGAAGGCCCCGGTAGATGGTGATGATCTTCTCGATGTTGAACGACTTCATGTCGTAGGCCATGGCCACATCCCGGGTGTCGTCCGTGGAACCGCCGTCCGAAACCATGATCAGCGCCCTGGCGCCGTGATAGTGGGTGTCCAGCCCCTTGCGGATGGTCTTGATGACGTTCACGATGGAGTTGTCGCAGAGGTATGACGGGATGCCCACCAGGATCTCCGCACTGCCCAGGCGCTCGATCTTCTCCCGGGCATAGTCCCGCAGTGCAGTGGAAAACCTCCTGGCCGTGGTCATGGACGTTCCTCCTTTTTCGTGCGTCTGGTCTTGCTGGTGCCCCGCTTCCCGGGGAGGGGGGTGTTGATGAGGGAAAGGGCGGCCTCGTTCCACCCCCTGCTGCCCGGATGGGGCGCCCGGACGAGCCCCTCCAGGTCGAGGTCCTCGAAGCTCCCGTCCTCGTGGGGGATGAGCACCGGGATGTCCACGGCCCGAAGCAGGGGGAAGTCGTTGGGACTGTCCCCGAAGCCCACCGAGGTGACGGAGGTCTGCCAGTGCCGGGAGAAGATGTCCTTCACCAGGGTGACGGCGCCGCCCTTGTCGTTGCCGAAGGCCATGCAGTGGTAAAACCTGCCGCCCCTGGTGATCATGAGCCCCTTGAGGTGGGCCGCGCGTTCCAGGCCCGGCAGGTCCTCCTCGCGATCCAGGACAAAGGGCTCGGTGAAGTCGCGCTCCTTCGCCAGGGCTGCCTTTTCGGGCGGCAGGCCGGTGCGGCGTGCGATCTCCTCGATATCCATGTCGCCGAAGCCCCTGACGGAGAACGTCCCCCTGGCTTCCTCGATGAAGGACCTGATCCTGGCATAGGAGAGCCCCAGCGGGATGCACTTCATCTGGCCCATGACGAGGGCGCCGCCCGTGGGCAGGTCCTCGTATTCGGGGGGGAAGAAGATGCCGCCGCCGTTCTCCACGATGAAGGGCCCTGAGCAGCCGATCTCGACGCGGATGACTTCCACCTCCGGCCTGGTCTTGCTGGTGCAGAGGACCAGGGGGATACCCAGGTCCCTGATCCTCTCCAGTGCCGGACGTGCGGCCTCCCAGGAGTAGTCGCCGTGGTTCAGCAGCGACCCGTCCAGGTCGGTGAAAACAATGAGCCGCCTCGGCCCGTTTGTACGTTCTGCAGTTCTCATGGCGTGAAGGGATTAGTTAATTAATATCATATTGATTGCAAAGGATATTTTTGTATTGTAGCCGCCGGGAGGAACCCTGTCAACCCCGTGGGGTCACTAGTCGTACAGGTTTCTGGTAAGAAAGCGAGAACAGGGGTTTTTTTCTGGCCCATGGGTGGGCAGGCACATCGAATATGTCTTTACAATCCAGGCGATTTCACCCATAAAGAATGAATCCTGGAACTCAACGGAGGACGTTTTCAGTGGTCAAGGACATCATCAAAGGCATCATCGACAACAACGGCGCATTCGTTTCCGCCCATGGAGAGGCCTACTTCAAGCCCCACATGGCGGCCCAGCACCCCAGGATCACCCTGGTGG
>CAZNGL010000013.1:0-35885 GCA_964572405.1 uncultured Bacteriovoracaceae bacterium | reverse complement strand
CCCTCGATCTCCTGCTTCGAGTAGCCGGACAGCTTCACGAAATTGCTGTTCACCAGCTGGATGACGGTGTCCTCCCCGAACAGGATCGAGGCGCTCCCCGTGTTCTCGAAGATGGCCCGGTACTGCTCCTCGCTCCTTCTCAGCTGCTCCTGCACCAGCCTGCGTGCGGTAATGTCACGCACGACCCCCCTGAACCCGATGGGAGAACCGCTCCTGTCCTTCATGAGTGCCACGGATGACTCCACCGGGATGTGCTCTCCGAGCTTGTTCACGAACTCCCACTCCAGTCCCTTCATGGTCCTGCCGGTGATGAACACCTCGTGGTACGCATCGAACAGCTTCCGGGCGTTCTCCTGGTCGGTGAACTGGCGGAAGCTCATGCCCATCATCTCTTCATTGGCGTACCCGAGCCTCTTCACCGCCACGGAGTTGAAGAAGGTCAGGTTCCCCCGGAGGTCGACCTCGTAGTAGGCTTCCTCGATGCTTTCGAGGATGTCCCGGTATCGTTCGCCTCCCCTGGATCCCCTGGAGGAGGGGGCCTCCCTTCGTTTCGCCCCGGGGGATTTCCCTGCGCCGGCGGCCTTCCGGCTGCGAAGCGCCCGGGTGGGGTTGCCCTGAGTCGGTTCTTTCGCCATGGTTGCATCCTCTCCACGACATGCTGTTCCTGCTTGAATAGATCGGATGATTCTGCAGGATGGGCAAGCACGCATCCCTCATGGACAGTCTAGTATACCCCATGACAGGGCAAAGAGGAAGAGCGCCAGTGACGCACCAGGAGGTTCGGAGGGGTGGTTCCTGCCTTCCGGGTGCGCCCTTACGTGTTCCGGCACGAGGCCGGTGTTGATATTTACAGGGTTTTTCTGCTATCTATTTCGTTCAGGCATATGATGTATTATTGTATGTTCTTGCATCGAACAGCACCGGGGGTAGGTACATGAGGAAAAAGCAGACACCCAGGGAACCGCTCCGCTTTGTCACTGCCACGTCGCTCTTCGACGGACACGACGCGTCCATCAACATCATGCGGCGCATCCTGCAGGACGGCGGGGCGGAGGTGATCCACCTGGGACACAACAAGAGTGTTGCCGAGATCGTGAACGCCGTCGTCCAGGAGGGCGCACACGCCGTGGCAGTGAGTTCGTACCAGGGCGGGCACATAGAGTTCTTCAAATACCTCATCGACCTGCTCAGGGAGAGGGACTGCGGGTACGTGAAGGTGTTCGGCGGCGGCGGCGGGGTGATCGTTCCCGACGAGATCAGGGAGCTCGAGGCGTACGGGGTTTCAAAGATCTACTCGCCCGAGGACGGCAAGGCCCTGGGGCTCAAGGGCATGATCGCCCACATGGTGGGCATTGCCTCACAGGTTTCGATCCCCGAGGTGAAGATGGACGCGAAGACCGTCACGTCCCGGGAGCCCGTGGTGGTGGGCAGGCTCATCAGCGCCGCCGAACGCTCGCGGTTCTACGGCGACAAGGGCTTCGAGCCCATACGGTCCTTCCTGAAGAGCCTGGCGTCGGAGAGCCCCATCGTGGGCATAACCGGCACGGGCGGCTCGGGCAAGAGTTCCATCATAGACGAGCTGCTCCGCCGCATGATCACCCACTATCCGGACAAGACCGTGGCGGTCATCTCCGTGGATCCCACCCGCTCGCGCAGCGGCGGCGCCCTGCTGGGCGACCGGATCCGCATGAACCAGATCGACGACGAGCGGGTCTTCATGCGCTCCATGGCAACCCGAGCCTCCAGCGACGAGCTTTCAGAAGCCATCCATGACGCCCTCGACATCGTGAAGGCCGCCGGTTACGACCTCATCATCGTGGAGACGAGCGGCATCGGCCAGGGCGACACGGCCGTCACCTCCGTGAGCGATTTCTCGCTCTACGTCATGACCGCCGAGTTCGGCGCTCCCACGCAGCTCGAGAAGATCGACATGCTCGACTTCGCCGACATGGTGCTCATCAACAAGTTCGAGCAGGAGAAGTCGCTGGACGCCCTCAAGCACGTACGCAAGCAGTTCATGCGCAACCACGAGCTCTTTGACCGGGATCCGGAAGACCTGCCCATATTCGGCACCGTGGCGAGCCGGTATAACGACCCTGGCATGGACCGGGCCTTCGCCCACCTGGTGAACTCCCTCATCGACAAGGGGCTCGTGCGCTGGAAGAAGACCCCCAAGCCTGCCTTTGACCCGGAGAAGACCCGCGAGGGCATTGTTCCGTCCTCGCGGCAGCACTACCTGGGCGAGATCGCCAGGGCCGTCCGTGCATACCACGCACGGACCAGGGAAGTGGCTTCCCGGATACGCACGGTATCCGCCCTGGAAGAGCTCCTTGCGGAAGACGGCGGCCTGCCGGGGGCAGAGGCCGTCAGGAAGAGGCTGTCGTCGGTCAGGAAGGGGATCGCCAAGGCCGACCTCGAGCTCGTCGCATCCTGGGACAGGACGAGCGAACGGTACCGGTCGAAGTCCTACTCGTACACGGTGCGTGACAAGAAGATCCAGGTATCGCTCACCAGGGAATCGCTCTCGGGCCTGCAGGTCCCCAAGATCGCGCTGCCGACCTTCACGGACAGGGGCGATCTCTATGCGTGGCTCCGCAGGGAGAACCTGCCCGGCTCCTTCCCCTACACCGCGGGCGTGTTCCCCTTCAAGCGTGACTGGGAGGACCCCAAGCGCCAGTTTGCGGGTGAGGGCGGGCCGGAGCGGACCAACAGGCGGTTTCACTACCTGTGCCGCCACGACGAGGCCAAGAGGCTGAGCACGGCCTTCGACAGCGTCACCCTCTACGGCGAGGATCCCCACGAGAAGCCCGACATCTTCGGCAAGATCGGAGAGAGCGGGGTGAGCGTCTGCACGCTGGACGACATGAAGAAACTCTACGCGGGATTCGACCTGTGCTCGCCGAACACGAGCGTGTCCATGACCATCAACGGACCCGCGCCCATCATGACGGCAATGTTCTTCAACACGGCCATCGACCAGCAGGTGGAGGCATTCAGGAAGGAGAAGGGAAGGACGCCCACCGCCTCCGAGCGGGAGCACATCAGAGACCGCGTCCTGAGGACGGTGCGCGGCACCGTGCAGGCCGACATCCTCAAGGAGGACCAGGGCCAGAACACCTGCATCTTCTCCACCGAGTTCGCGCTCAAGATGATGGGAGACATCCAGGAGTACTTCATTGAGAAGGGCGTGGAGAACTTCTATTCGGTGAGCATCAGCGGCTACCACATCGCGGAGGCAGGGGCCAACCCGGTGAGCCAGCTCGCCTTCACGCTGGCGAACGGGTTCACCTATGTGGAGTACTACCTGTCCCGGGGCATGAAGATCGACGACTTCGCCCGGAACTTCTCGTTCTTCTTTTCGAGCGGCATGGACCCGGAATACAGCGTGCTGGGCCGGGTGGCCCGCAGGATCTGGGCCGTGGCCATGCGGGACCTCTACGGCGCGGACGAGTCGTCCCAGCGGCTGAAGTACCACATCCAGACCTCCGGCCGCTCGCTCCACTCCATGGAGATTCAGTTCAACGACATCCGCACCACCCTGCAGGCCTTGACCGCGCTGAACGACAACTGCAACTCGCTCCACACGAACGCCTACGACGAGGCCATCACCACGCCCACCGAGGAGTCGGTGCGCCGCGCCATGGCCATCCAGATGATCATCAACCGGGAGTTCGGGCCTTCCATGAACGAGAACCAGGCCCAGGGGTCGTTCTTCATGGAGTGGCTCACCGACGCGGTGGAGGAGGCCGTGCTGAAGGAATTCGAGCGCATCAGCGACCGGCGCGGCGTGCTCGGCGCCATGGAGACCCAGTACCAGCGCGCGAAGATCCAGGACGAGTCGCTCCACTACGAGCACCTCAAGCACTCGGGCAAGCTCCCCATCATCGGGGTGAACACCTTCGAGAACCCGGACGCAACGGGCGCGGGTTATACGCCTGCAGGCGGGTGCATCGCGCTCACCAGGGCCTCCCACGAGGAGAAGCTCGCCCAGCTGAACAACTGCAGGAAGTTCCAGAAGCAGCACGCCAGGCAGGCCGAGTCCGCCCTGAAGAAGCTCAAGGCCACTGCGCTCAGCGGAGGCAACATCTTTGCAGAGCTCATGGACGTCGTGCGCTTCGCGAGCCTGGGACAGATCTCGCACGCCCTGTACGAGGTGGGCGGCAGGTACCGGAGGAACATGTAGGATGCTGCCGGTTCGCTTGCTCCGGGAGAAAGGCCGGCACGGGGATGTATGAGTACACCAAGGCATGACACCAGTCCCTCGACCATCGGCAGGGGCTATGTCCAGATCTATACGGGCAGCGGCAAGGGCAAGACCACGGCCGCCCTGGGCTTGGCGCTGCGGGCCGCGGGGAGCGGTCTGAGGACCTGCGTCGTGCAGTTCATGAAGGGCCGGCGCTACGGAGAGCTCGATGCGG
This sequence comes from uncultured Bacteriovoracaceae bacterium, assembly GCA_964572405.1. GTDB lineage: Bacteria > Desulfobacterota > Desulfomonilia > UBA1062 > UBA1062 > MWEI01. The sequence continues at coordinate 31,467 of CAZNGL010000013.1, read as the reverse complement.
TGAAGATGACAGGCGGGCTCATCGCCATCGAGCAGTTCGGGCACCCCACCTTCTGCGCCTTCGGCAGGGAGCCGGACCCTGCAGACGTGGAGCGGGCCCGCTCGGCATTGGGGCGCATCCATGAGCTGATGGCAGCCGGGTCATGCGACATCCTGGTTGCTGACGAGATGGCAACGGCCTGCCTGTTCAAGCTCATCACCGAGGACGACGTGCTCCGGGTCATGCGGGAAAAGCCCGACGGCATGGAGCTCGTGATCACGGGCAGGGGCGCCACGGAGCGCATGATGCAGCAGGCTGACCTGGTGACCGAGATGCGCGAGGTGAAGCACTACTATACCAGGGGTGTGAACGCGCGGGAGGGTATAGAGAGCTGAGCCGGAACAGGGCATGATGAAAACCTGGCCCGTGCAGCACGGCGATTTGCCCAAAAGGGCAAATCGCTGTGCTGCACGGGTATCTCTTGAAAAACAACCTAGAGCATCTCGACGGCCGTTGCCATGGACACGCCGCCGCCGCCGCAGAGCGTTGCGAGGCCGAGCGTCTTGCCGCGCTTCTTCAGGGCGTGGAGCAGGGTGACGATGATGCGCGAGCCCGTGCTGCCCACCGGGTGGCCCAGGCCGATGCCGCTGCCGTTCACGTTCACGATTTCGCGCTTGAGGCCGAGCTCCTTCTCGCAGCCGAGGTACTGGCCCGCAAAGGCCTCGTTCAGTTCGATGAGCTCGAAGCTCTCGAGCGTGAGGTCCGGGTTCCTCTTCAGGAGGTCCCTCACCGCAGGCACAGGGCCGAGACCCATGACCGAAGGATGGACCGCACCGCGGCCGAAGGCGCGGATGCGGGCCAGGGGCTTGAGGCCGAGCTCCTTGGCCTTGTCCGCGGACATGATGACCATGGCCGACGAACCGTCGTTGAGCCCCGAGGAGTTGCCTGCCGTGACCTTGCCGATCTTGGGGATGAAGGCGGGCGGCAGCTTGGAAAGGTCGTCCATGGTGAGGCCGGGCCTGAAGTGCTCGTCCTTGTCGAAGATCTTGGGCGGCTTGCCCTTCTTCTGAGGCAGCTCGACGGGGACGATCTCCTCTTTGAAGTCGCCCTCCATGGTGGCGCGCTCGGCGCTGTTGTGGCTCTTGAGGGCCACCTCGTCCATCTCCTCGCGGCTGATGTTATGGATCTGGGCGATGAACTCGGCGGTCAGACCCATGATGTAGGGTTTGCCCTTGTACAGGTCGTAGAGCGGGTAACCGTGGATAGGGCTGTCCTCCGCGAGCGGCTGCACGTGGGACCCGCAGTGCAGCGCCCTGATCAGTGCGTCCACGAAGACCTTGTCCTGGAGCCTGCACCCCCAGCGGGCATCTGTGGAGATGTACGGGACGCCCGACATGTGCTCCATGCCGCCGGCCAGGATGATGTCCGCCATGCCGGCCTGGATCATGGCCATGCCGCTGAGCACCGCCTCCATGCCCGAGATGCACACCCGGTTGATGGTCACCGCGGTGACGGTCTCCGGAATGCCGGCCAGCAGTGCCGCCACCCGGGTCACGTTCAGGGTGTCCGCCGGGTCCATACAGCACCCGAACCGCACGTCGTCGATCATGGCCGGGTCTATGCCGGCACGCCGGATGGCGTCTTTCATGGAGACAGCGGCGATGCGCGCAGCGATCATATCCTTGAGCGTTCCGCCGAAGGTCCCGATGGCTGTCCTGCATGCAGAAACTATGACTACATCCTTCATGAGAATCCCCCTTCTTAAAGTTGACGCCAGTACAGAGCCCGGCGTATCTGTTTCTTGTCAGAAAATGAATTGCCGTTCAGTCTATACCGAAATCCCCAACCCTGTAAAGTGCAATCGATATATGGATCAGCAAATGGCTGTATCGGTATGGCAGCCATACATGGGGACGCAAGATTCTTGCAATGGCCCGCTCTGCTGGGGTATACCTTGAAGGTGAACCGTCCGGGAAAAATCACGTGTCAACGCTGCGGCACCTGCTGCCTTGCCGACATGATCGCATACGTCACCGAAGAGGACATCGCGCGATGGAAGCGCCAGGGCAGGGACGACATCTTCCACATCATCGACAACGAGCAGGCCTTCTGGGCCGGCGACCACTTCATCTCTGCCAGGGACGGGCGCATCCTCAAGTGCTGTCCTTTCCTCACGTGGGACGAGCACGGCTCGGTCTGCTCCATCTATGAAACCAGGCCCGGGGTGTGCAGGGACTACGAGCCGGGATCATCGCAGATCTGCCCCCAATGGAGGAAGGAATAGGAGAATTCCGTATCAGGCGAACTTTTCGTTTTTGGCGAGCTCGTCGAACTCCAGGGAGAGCGCGTCCTCTGTCTCCGCGTCATGCCAGGGACGTGTTTTGACATCGATCATCTTGTAGTAGCGATTACACTCCCTGCAGAAATGTACCCGGACGCCCTGGATGCCCTCGGCCTCGAAATACCCCAGGGTTGTGTGGTCGGTATTGCCGCAGGACGGACACTTGATACGCGGGAACCTCCAGGAGTGCCCGCATGAGAGGCAATGCAGGGTCCTTTTGTCCTCCTCGTCCGATCCGATACGGGAAGGGGTGCCGCAGAACGGGCAGTCCCCTTTGTGCCATGGATCAGGGATGAGCTGTGCGTTCTTCTCCCGCAGCAGGTGGAGGAACCGGGAGAACGCGTTCTGTGCAATGGCTTCAAGGAGGTCTGCATCCGCTTCGTTCATCCCTGGGAATTCCCCGTCCAAGGAGATCGTCCTGAGGGCTTCCGTCATGGCAAAGGGCGGCTCCTCTTCCCTGACCTCCTTCCACACCGCACTGCACGCCGGCGCAAGCAGCGCTATGAAAGAATCCTGGTCTTCCATGTCGCGGCAGGTGGTGCTGATTTTCGGGATATCGACCCTGTCGATGGCGCGGTCGATCCTCTCCCTGAGGGCCTTCACGCCCATGATGATGTCCGTCTGATCCGGGTACGCAGCGAGGATGATCTGCCAGTCCATGCCGTCAACCTAGGAGATATGCTCTGTAAAGTCAAGGTAATCCTTCGGATACGATTTTTTAATATGAAATAATAAACATAATTTACAATGAATGGCTGTTCATTTAGAATCCGGTAAGCTACAAAATCCATAAAGGAGAGAGAGCGCTTATGGATATCACGAGGAGGAGTTTCCTCAAGATCGCAGGCGGCACCTTCGCTGCTGCCGGAATCGGCACCGGGTTCGGCGTCAAGCCGGCATTCGCCCAGCCGAGGAAGGTGCAGTACGCGCAGGAAGTGCCAACCATCTGTCCCTACTGCGGCGTGGGCTGCGGCATCATCGCCCACGTGCGCGACGGCAAGGTGATCAACACCGAGGGCGACCCGGACCATCCCATCAACAAGGGTTCGCTGTGCCCCAAGGGCGGTTCGCTCTACCAGATCGCCAACAACGAGCGCCGCAACCAGAAGGTCCGTTACCGGGCGCCGGGCGCGGATGCCTGGACCGAGGTGGAGTGGGACTGGGCCCTGGAAAGGATCGCCGCCAACCTCAAGAGGGAGCGCGATGCGAACTTCAAGACAACCAACGACAAGGGCGAGATCGTCAACCGGTTCGAGACCGTCGCATCGGTGGGCGGTGCCTCCCTTGACAGCGAAGAGGTCTACGCCCTGACCAAGATGAACAGGGCTCTCGGCCTGGTGTGGGTGGAACACCAGGCCCGTATCTGACACAGCGCCACGGTCGCCGGTCTGGCGAACTCATTCGGGCGCGGTGCAATGACCAACAGCTGGAACGACATCCAGCACGCTGATGTTATCCTCATCATGGGCAGCAATGCCGCGGAGAACCACCCCATCAGCTTCAAGTGGGTCAACGAGGCAAGAGCCAAGCGGGGCGCCAAGCTCATCAGCGTGGACCCGCGGTTCACCCGCACCTCGGCGACGGCGGACCTTTATGCACGCCTCAGGGCAGGCACCGACATCGCCTTCATGGGCGGCATGATCAACTACGCACTTGAGAACAACCGCATCAACATCGACTATGTGAGGGACTACACGGACTGCGCCTATCTTGTGGACCCCGACTTCAAGGGCCCCGTCGACCTCGACGGACTGTTCTCGGGCTTCAACGAGGGGAAATACGACAAGGCTACCTGGAAGTACCAGGTCGACGGGAACGGGGTCCCGAAACAGGATCCCACCCTGCAGGACCCGAACTGTGTGTTCCAGCTCCTGAAGAAGCACTATTCCCGGTACACCCTCAAGATGGTCGCCACCATCTGCGGCGGTGATGAGAAGGACTACGAGCAGGTCTACGACACCTACACCGCAACCTTCAAACCGGACAAGTCCGCGGTCATCATGTACGCCATGGGAACGACCCAGCACACCTACGGGTCCCAGAACGTGCGCGCCTTTGCCATGATCCAGCTGCTTCTGGGCAACATCGGCGTCATGGGTGGCGGCGTGGCAGCGCTGCGCGGGGAGAGCAACGTGCAGGCATCCACGGACCACGCTGCCCTGTTCCACATCCTGCCGGGCTACCTCAAGTACCCCAACGCGTCCCAGCAGTCCCTGGAGAAGTACCTGGAAGACACCACGCCCAAGAGCACCGACCCCAAGAGCGCCAACTGGTGGCAGAACACCCCGAAGTACGCGGTGAGCCTCCTCAGGGCGTGGTGGCCGGACGTCCCCCAGGACCAGTCCTATATGTACCTCCCCAAGAACCAGGACGGGACAAACTACTCCATCATCCCGCTCTACGGCGCCATGGCAACGGGATCCATCAAGGGCCTGTTCTGCTGGGGCATGAACCCGGCGGTGAGCACGCCGAGCGCCCGCATGGTGAGAAGGGCCCTGGCCAAGCTCGACTGGCTCGTGGCAGTGGACCTGTGGGAGACCGAGACGAGCGCCTTCTGGCAGAAGGAGGCTGGCGTCAACCCGGCCGACATCAAGACCGAGGTGTTCCTCCTCCCCGCGGCCTCCTCCGTGGAAAAGGAAGGTTCCATCGCGAACTCGGGCCGCTGGGCCCAGTGGCGCTACAAGGCAGTGGAGCCGCCCGGACACGCCGAGGACGACCTGTGGATCATCACCCAGATCATCACCCGCATGAAGGCGCTTTACGCCAAAGAGGGGGGTGCATTCCCGGATCCGATCCTCAACCTCTCCTGGAAGTTCGGCAAGCCCAACAAGCCCTCTGCACGCGAGGTGGCCAAGGAGATCAACGGCTACTTCCTCGTGGACAAGGACATTGAAGACAAGGCCACGGGTGTCGTCACCAAGTTCAAGGCCGGCGACATGGTGCCGGGCTTCGCCCTGCTCCAGGACGACGGCAGCACCTGCAGCGGCTGCTGGGTCTACTGCAACTCGGTGTCCAACACCGAGAACAAGATGATGAAGAGGGATAATTCCGATCCCACCGGGCTCGGCTTCTACCACAACTGGGCCTGGTGCTGGCCTGTCAACCGCAGGGTCCTGTACAACCGGGCCAGCGTGGACAAGGACGGCAAGCCCTTTGCCCCTGACAAGCCGACCATCTGGTGGGACGGCCTCACCAAGACCTGGAAGGGAGACGTCCCGGACGGGCCGTGGCCGCCGGATGCCAAGCATCCCTTCATCATGGTGCCCCACGGGCGCGGTCAGCTCTTCGCCGTCGGTATGGCGGACGGTCCGTTCCCCGAGCACTACGAACCCCTGGAGACCCAGGTCCAGAACTTCATGTCAGGCCAGCAGGTCTCCCCGGTGATCAGCCGGTGGGACAAGAAGGCCAGGGAAGAGACCTGCGACCCGCTCATCGCGGAAGGCTGTATCGCTGCCACCTTCGGCAGCGAGGAGTCCAAGGACTTCCCCATCATCTGCACCACCTACCGTGTGGTCGAGCACTGGCAGACAGGCCAGATGACCCGCTGGCTGCCGTGGCTGGCAGAGATGGTCCCCCACCAGTTCGTGGAGATCAGCGAGGAGCTGGCCCGCGAGAAGGGGATCACCTTCGGCGACAAGGTCAGGCTCACCTCCATCAGGAACATCGAGGGGGTCGAGGCATACGCCATGATCACCAAGCGCCTGAAACCGTTTGTCATCAAGGGCAAGACCTACCACATGGTGGGCACCACGTGGCACTTCGGATACAAGGGTCTGGTTACCGGCGGGAACATGAACGACCTGACGCCGTTCATCGGCGATCCGAACACCATGATACCCGAGTACAAGGCCTTTCTGGTCAATATCGAGCGGGTGTAGGGGGTGACACATGGCTGAATTCATCAAACTCATCGACGTGACGAAGTGTACGGGCTGCCGGGGCTGCCAGGTGGCCTGCAAACAGTGGAACTCCCTGCCTGCGGAACAGACCCTGTTCACCGGGTCTCTGCAGAACCCCAAGGACCTGTCGTACAACACCTGGACGCTCATCCGGTTCGACGAAGTGGAGAAGAACGGCAAGCTGAGCTGGGTGATGCGGCACGACGCGTGTCTGCACTGCGACTGGCCGGCCTGCGTCAAGGCGTGCCCATCTCCGGGTGCGCTGGTGAAGACCGACGAGGGAGCAGTGGTGCACAACCCCAAGTACTGCATCGGGTGCAAGGCCTGCATCGCGGCCTGCCCCTTCGACATCCCCAGGACCAACATGGAGATCGAGAAGATGGCCAAGTGCACGCTGTGCTACGACCGCATCACCGAGGGCAAGAAGCCCGCGTGCGTGACGGCCTGCCCCACGGGCTGCCTCACCTTCGGGCCCAAGGAGGAGATGATCGCCAAGGCGCACAAGAGGGCCGAGGAGGTGGGCGGTCTCATCTACCCGAACAACCCCAAGTACGAGACCCACGTGCTGTACATCCTGCCTGCGGGCATTCAGGCATCCGACCTGCAGCACACCAACCCGAACCCGTCCATGCCGCTGTCCGTGCTGCTGTGGAAGAACCTGTTCAAGCCGTTCACCCTCATCGGCATCGGCGCGGTGGCGGGCGGGGCCTTCCTGCACTACCTCATCAAGGGGCCCCACAAGGTTCACGAGAAGAAAGAGGAAGGGGGTGAGTAATTATGTCTGCCCATGACAACAATCTGGTCCGGATCACCGACGTGGAGGAGCGCCTCGTGCACTGGGTGCTGGCCGCGAGCTGCCTGTTCTGCCTCATCAGCGGGATCGGGCTCATGTACCATTCGTGGAGCTTCATCCCGAAAATCCTGGGCGGCTACTACGCGGCCAAGATGATGCACATCTACTCCGGGGTCATCTTCACGGGCATGCTCTTCTACTCGGCCTACCTGTGGAAGAAGGACTGCAAGTTCGAGGAAAGCGACCTCCAGTGGGTGCTCAAGGCGGGCGGATACCTGTGGCCGGTGGAGAATCTGCCGCCGGTGTACAAGTACAACGCCGGCCAGAAGGCCTTCTTCTGGTGCCTCATGGCGTGCGGGGTGGTGATCTCTGCCACGGGCTTCCTCATGTGGCTGTGGAACCCGGCCTCGGTGCCCATCATCATCGGGCGGCTGTCCTACATGCTCCATGCGGGCGCCGTGGTGGTGCTGGCGGCCTTCATCATGATCCACATCTACCTGGGCACCGCGGGCAACCCGGGCACGGTCTCGGCCATGATCACGGGGTACGTGACCAAGGCCTGGTGCCAGACCCACTGCCCCCGCTGGTACGCCGAGCGGAGCAAGAAACCAGAGCAGGCCGCCTGATAAGGACCTGAAGACAACAGTACTCGAAGGGCCCCGAACCGGGGCCCTTTTCTTTCTCGCAGCTTTTTCCGACTGGATGAGACACCCGGAGAGGGTGTATGATGTCCATCATGGACAACGACATGCTCCCCTACCTGCAGTGCACGCCCACCGTGGACTGCGACAACCCCCGGGTCATCGAGTATGCCCGCCGCAGCGCAGGCGAGTCCCCTGACCCGGTGGACCAGGCGGTGAGGCTCTACTATGCCGTGCGGGACGACATCCGCTACGACCCCTACACCCTGGACCTGTCGGTTCCGGGGCTGAAGGCGAGCACAACCCTGCGCACCGGAAGAGGCTGGTGCGTGGCCAAGGCCATCCTGCTGGCCGCCTGCTGCCGGGTGATGGGCATACCCGCCCGCCTTGGCTATGCGGACGTGCGCAACCACCTCACCACGGCGCGCATGCGCGAGCAGATGAAGACCGACGTGTTCTACTGGCACGGCTACACGTCCATCCACCTCGAGGGGAAGTGGGTCAAGGCCACCCCTGCATTCAACATAGAGCTCTGCGAGAAGTTCCGGTTCCACCCCCTGGAGTTCGACGGACGGTCCGACTCCATCTACCACCCCTTCGACCTGGAGGGGAACATGCACATGGAATACCTCGGCTACCGCGGGGAGTTCGCGGACGTGCCCCTGGACGCCATCATGGAGACCTTCATCAGGGAATACAGGCCGGAAGACAACTGGCAGCAGGGCGACTTCGACGCCGAGGTTGACCGGGAGACGAAACAGGGCTGAGCCTCCTGGTACAAGGCGGCGCCGTGCGGCTATGAGGCCTTCACCCTGGGCAGGTCGTTCCACGAGGTGGTGAACCGGGCGGACCGGTGCGTCTGCCGCATCCACCAGGGCCGCCTGAAGCCCGAGGCGGCGAACTCGAGGGAGCCGCGGCCCCAGCGCCGGTTGACGGCGTCCACGGACCGCATGAGGGCCAGCTCCTTCTCCCCCTCGCGGCCCTGGTGGAAGAGGTCGAGCTGCACCCGGCCCCGCGCCACGATGCCCGAGAGCATGACCCCCACCTTCCGGTATGCCGGCCCCTGGTGATAGATGCGTCCCAGCAGGGCCTTGGCGGCGCGGATGAGGTCGGGGGTGTAGGAAGTCGCCACGCCGAGCGCCCCGGAGCAGATGCGGGTCGCGGGGAAGCCCTCGTTGAAGGGGAACTCCATGAGGATCACCTGGACCAGCGACGCCGCGGACCCCTGGTCGCGCAGCTTCTCGGCGGCCCGGGCAGCGTAGGCGGCGGCGGCCTCCTCGAGCTCCTCGAGGAGGTACACCTTCCTGCCGAAGGACCGGGAGCACAGGATGGACTTCCGGGGCTGCCAGGCGTCGTCCATGGGGATGCAGGAGATGCCCCTGAGTTCGAGGACCGTGCGCATGCCCGTCACGGTCATGTGCCGCCTCACCCATTCGTCCGGGGCGTTCCTCAGGTCCAGGGCCGACAGGATGCCGGTGCGCCTGAGGAGCCTGGCATACCTGCGGCCCACGCCCCACACGTCGTCCACCTCGATGCCGGCCAGCGTCTCCTCCTCGCGGCCCCTGATGTCGAACACGCCGCCGCACGCCGGGTCCTTCTTGGCCGCCTTTGCGGCCGCCTTGGCCAGGGTCTTGCTGGGGCCGATGCCGATGGAGACCGGGATGCCCACCCAGCCCTTCACCCTGGCGCACATGGCGCGGCAGTAGTCCTCGAGGTCGCCCGGCATGCCCGCGAGGTCGAGGAAGGCCTCGTCGATGGAGTACACCTCCATGTCCGGGGTGAAGGCGCTGAGCGTCTCCATGACCCGGCGGGACAGGTCGCCGTAGAGCTCGAAGTTGGAGGAGAAGACGTGCACGCGGTGCCGCGCCACGAGGTCCCGGCACTCGAAGAGGGGCTGGCCCATCCTGATTCCTAAGGCCTTGGCCTCGTTGGACCGGGCGATGACGCACCCGTCGTTGTTGGAGAGCACCACCACGGGCCTGCGGGCGATTGATGGGTTGAAGACCCGCTCGCAGGACGCGTAAAAGTTGTTGCAGTCGACCAGTGCGAAGATTTTATCCATGGGCCTGCCTTGTGTTTTCCATCGGCCCGTTCGAATCCTTCATTTCCCGGCCGTTCTGGCCCCCATCGGAGGCGCCTCGTCGTGAAGGCGGGAAAATGAAGGATTCGAACGGGTTCGTTTTCTTAAAATCCTCCCCTCCTGCTTCTCACACCTTGTGGATCACGTAGCTCACCACGCCCCACACCTCCACGGCCATGCCCTCGGTGACCTCGATGGGCCCGAACTTCGGGTTCTCGGCCAGGAGCCAGCACTTGCCGTTCGAGCAGGAGTACCGCTTCACCGTGAACTCGCCCTCGACGACGGCGATGACGATGTTGCCGGACCTGGGCTCCAGGGCCCTGTCCACGATGAGGATGTCGTCCGGGTGGATGCCCGCCCCGATCATGGAGGTGCCTTCCACGCGCACGAAGAAGGTGGCTGCCGGGTGGGCGACGAGGAATTCGTTCAGGTCGAGCCTGGCGTCGATGAAGTCGTCCGCCGGGGAAGGGAAGCCCGCCGAGACGCCTGCCGTCACGAGCGGGACCTCGAGCCTGGTCCTGGCCTCGAACCCCCAGATGGCGTTCACGCGGATGCCGTTGTCTCTTTCCACAAAAGGACATGCTAGCACTGCGCGGGTGCCCTGTAAAGGGACGCCGTGGGGAGAGGGGCTCCGGCGGGGCGCGGGGTCAGTGTCGAGTTGTCCCTTGTGCAGGCCGCGGGGAATAAGGTAGAGGAGTATGCGCACCTGAGGGGACGGGGTCGTCTCCTCAGGGGGGGGGCGCACCGCGGTCAGTGGCGTGCTCAGCTTCGCGGGCATGGGTGCCGATGAGAAGCATGGAGAGGATATGCACAGGACGGAGCGGTTTGAGGAGCAATGGACAGGCATGACAGGTAGTGACGGACACCGTGACGGAGCCCTGGGAGAACGCATCAGGGCCGACATCGAAGACCTGGCGGCCCGGATCGGCAGAAGCGTGACCCTCATGGAGATCTGCGGCGCTCACACCTGCGCCATCGGCCGCTGCGGGATCAGGAATGTCCTGCCGGAGCGCGTGCGGATCGTCTCCGGGCCCGGCTGCCCCGTGTGCGTGACCTCGGGCAGGGACGTGGATACGGCCCTGTTCCTGGCCGGCAGGAAGAACGTCATCTTCACGGCCTGTCCGGACATGCTGCGCGTCCCGGGTTCAGGAGGGGGGAGCCTCCAGGGCCTGTGCGCCGCGGGCGCGGACGTGCGTGCGGTGGAATCCGTCGCGCAGGCCATGGACATCGCCGGCGCCAACCCGGGCAGGGAGGTCATCTCCATGGGCACCGGGTTCGAGGCGTCCGCCCATGAAGCGGCCTGGGTGCTGGAGAAATGCAGGAGGCAGAAGATACGGAACCTCTCGGTCTTTTCCGTGTACAAGGTGATGCAGCCTGCCATCACGGCGCTTCTGGACGACCCCGAACTCGCCGTGGACGGCTTCCTCTGCCCCGGCCATGCAGAGACCGGCGCCGGGTACGCCGAAATTCCGGCCCGGGGCAGGGCCGCGGTGGTCACCGGATTCGAGGCCCTGGACATCCTTGAGGGCATCCGCATGGCACTGTCCCAGATCGCACGCAGGTCCTTCGCCGTGGAGAGGCAGGGAACCGGGTCAACAGGGCCCGACACCGGCACGCCCGGTGACGGTCTCACCGACGAGGTGTTCATGCGCGTCCCCGCCGAGTGGAGGGGCCTCGGCGTCATTCCGGACAGCGCCCTGGTGCTGCGGAACCGCCATGCCGTATTTAACGCCCTGGCACGATTCGACGTGCCCATCCTCGACTCCAGCGACATCATGGGCTGCATGTGCGGTTCCATCCTGCGTGGCGTGGCGAGTCCCCCGGAATGCCCGCTGTTCGGGCATGCCTGCAACCCGGAGAACCCCATCGGTCCCTGCATGGTGTCACGCGAAGGCGCATGCTTCATGGAGTATGCGGTCCGCTGAGACGGCCCCGGATATGGGCCCGATCCAGCAAGGGCACATTCGCCTTCAATATTTCATCCCCGTTTTGCCGATGAGCATGTGGACGGCACCCATGCATCTTGACTTGCAATGAACCGATCCTATAAAGGTACTAACGACTTACGTTGAAAGAGGGTATGCATGTATAATTTGAGATTCCAAGAGGTTATAGGCCTCCTCCTGGGTCCCGATGCCCACGAGGAGCGTCTGAGCGTGTGCTATCCGCCCCTGGACGTGTACGAGAACGCCGAGGGGCTGTGTCTGGAGGTGGAGATACCCGGGGTGAACCCCGATGACGTGAACGTGGAAGTCATCGGCCGTTCGCTGGTGGTCACCGGCACGAAGAAGGATGCCCTGGCCAACAAGGGCGTGCGTTATGTCCGCATGGAGCGCAGCTTCGGCAGGTTCTCTCGGGAGCTGGACATCCCGGAGCGCTTCAACCTGGACAGGATCGAGGCGAAGTTCGTCGACGGCGTCCTGAAGATCAGGGTGGCAAAGGTCGAGGACGGGGCCAAGAAAATCAAGCGCATCGACATATCGTAGGAGAACGAGGAATGGAAAACGAGAAGCAGGCGATAGACATCCCTGAGAACATACCGCTCCTTCCCATCAGGGACGTGGTCATCTACCCGTACATGATCCTGCCGCTGTTCGTGGGCAGGGGCCTGTCCATCAAGGCGGTGGACGAGGCGCTGAACAAGGACCGGTACATCTTCCTGGCCGCCCAGAAGGACTCCACCATCGAGGAGCCCGCCGAGGACCAGATCTACACCGTGGGCACCGTGGCCATGGTCATCAGGATGCTCAAGCTGCCCGACGGCAGGGTGAAGATCCTGGTCCAGGGCGTGGCCAAGGCGCGCATCAAGCGTTTCGTCAAGGACGAGAAGGGGTTCTTCAGCGTCGACACCGTCAAGATCGAGGAGCCCGAGCTCAAGGAGATCACCGTGGAGGTCGAGGCCATGATGCGCACGGTCAAGGAGCAGTCCGAGCGCATCCTCCAGCTCCGCGGCATCGTGTCGCCCGACGCGCTGTCCATCCTCGAGGCCATCGACGACCCGGGCAGGCTCGCCGACCTCGTGGCGTCGAACCTGAGGCTCAAGGTGGACGAGTCGCAGAACGTCCTGGAGATCATCGACCCGGTCGAGCGGCTGCGCCATGTCAACGGGCTCCTGTCCAAGGAGATGGAGCTCTCCGAGGTCCAGGCCAGGATCCAGTCCCAGGCCAAGGAGGAGATGAGCAAGACCCAGCGCGAGTACTTCCTGCGCGAGCAGCTGCGCGCCATCCAGCAGGAGCTCGGCGAGGTGGACGAGAAGGGCAAGGAGATCGAGGAGTACCTCGAAAAGATCAATGCCGCCGGCATGCCCGAGGACGTCAAGAAGGAGGCCACCAAGCAGCTCGAGCGCCTCAAGATGATGCACCAGGACTCCGCCGAGGCCAACATCATCAGGACCTACCTCGACTGGATGACCGACCTGCCCTGGGGCACGTCCACCCAGGACCGGCTCGACATCAAGGCAGCCGCCAAGATACTCGACGAGGACCACTACGGCCTGGACAAGGTCAAGCAGCGCATCCTCGAGTACCTGGCCGTCAGGAAGCTCAACCCCGAGAAGAAGGGCGCCATCCTGTGCTTCGTGGGGCCCCCGGGCGTGGGCAAGACCTCGCTGGGCCGCTCCATCGCGCGGGCCCTGGGCAGGGAGTTCTACCGCCTCTCCATCGGCGGCGTCCGCGACGAGGCCGAGATCAGGGGCCACCGCCGCACCTACATCGGTGCCATGCCGGGCCGCGTGATCCAGGGCATCAAGCAGGCAGGCTCCAACAACCCGGTCTTCATGATCGACGAGGTGGACAAGATCGGCCAGGACTTCCGGGGCGATCCGTCGTCGGCCCTGCTGGAGGTGCTGGACCCGGAGCAGAACTTCTCCTTCCAGGACCACTACCTCAACGTGCCCTTCGACCTGTCCAGGGTGATGTTCATCACCACGGCCAACCTCACCGACCCCATCCCGGGCCCGCTCAAGGACCGCATGGAGGTCATCGAGCTGCCCGGGTACACCGACCAGGAGAAGCTCCAGATCGCCAAGCGCTACCTCGTGACGAGGCAGGTGGGCGAGAACGGCATGAAGGTCAGCGAGGTCAAGTTCTCGGACGAGGCCATCCTCGACCTCATCAACCACTACACCAAGGAGGCCGGCGTCAGGAACCTGGAGCGCGAGATCGGCTCCATCTGCCGCAAGGTGGCGCGCAAGATCGCGGAGAAGAACGGCAGGCGCAGGAAGCTCTTCAGGATATCGGCCAAGAACGTGTCCGCCTACCTGGGCGTGCCCAAGTTCATGCCCGAGCAGGAGCGCAAGGAGCACGAGGTGGGCGTGTCCACCGGGCTCGCGTGGACCCAGTTCGGCGGAGAGATCCTCTACATCGAGTCCACCGTGCTGCCCTGCCCCGAGGGCAAGGGCGGCCAGCTGGTGCTCACCGGGCACCTGGGCGACGTGATGAAGGAGTCCGCCCAGGCGGGACTTACCTACATCCGCTCCCGGGCGAAGCACCTCGGCATCTCCGAGAGCTTCACCAAGGACAACGACATACACGTCCACGTCCCGGCGGGCGCCATCCCCAAGGACGGACCGTCCGCGGGCATCACCATGGCCACGGCCGTCATATCGGCGCTCGTCAACAGGGCGGTGCGCAAGGACATCGCCATGACGGGCGAGATCACGCTCCGCGGCAAGGTGCTGCCCATCGGCGGGCTCAAGGAGAAGACGCTGGCGGCCCACCGCAACAAGATCTTCGAGATCATCATCCCCAAGGAGAACGAGAAGGACCTTGAGGAGATCCCGCCGCTGGTGAAGAAGAAGGTGACCTTCCACCCGGTGAGCTCCATGGACGAGGTGCTCGAGCACGTGTTCGTGGATGAAAAGGCCGGGAAGAAGCCTGGCCGCAACAAGTCCAAGCCGACGCAGTAAGGTCTGGTGCGGGACGGCATGAAGCCCTGCAGGCACGACCTGCAGGGCTCTTCTTTTGTGTTTCCACGACCATTCGTCATGCAGTCCCCATGCTTGGAAACTGCATACGGGTCCGCGGGGCCATGCGGAGCCGGTGGTGTTCCATGCCGAATCCGTTTCCTCTCCGTGCGATCTAAATGGGAAAGAGAGAACGAAAAAGAGAACACGGAGGCTCTGTCATGAGTATCCAGTCCATATCGACCATGCCAGGATTGACTTCCACTCCCGCAGAGAGATACCCGTCAGTGGCCGATCACGGCACAGCGGGACGCGCACATGGTTCCAGGCCCGCCGGAAGCCCGGCAGGAACAGGCCATGAACATTACGACGTGCGGGACCTGAACAGGGACGGCATCGTGTCTGCCTGGGAGAAACACCTGTACGCCCTCACGCACCCGGGCGCATCGACCTCCCGGGACGTCCTTGCCCGCTATGATGCCAAGGGTGTGGTGAGCACGGGCGCCCTCGAGACGCCCGGTGCGATCAGCCTGTGTATCTAGACCCGAGGGAGAGCAGGGGCACGGCCTTCGTCTCGGGTATCAGGGCGTTGCCCGCGCCATGATTTTCCCGCTGCGGGAAGTGCGTTTCATGATCAGCCGGCGCGGCAGGCCCGATGGGCATCTGGCGCCGAGGTAGATCCACTTCCTGTCCGTATCCAGGGGGATATCGCCGCTCCGGAAGACAAGGCAGGCGTCCTCGCCCGTGGAGAACTCCACGAACACGAAGTCGCCTATGCGCATGATGAGGGCGTTCTCCTCGTCGCCGGGCGCGTTCTCCAGCGCCAGGATGCGGTCTCTGGCCAGATCACGGAACTCCCTGAACACCTCCCCGGCATGGCTCGATGCCCGGGGGCCCAGGGCGAACCACAGGTCCTGGATCCTGGGTATGAAGCGCAGCCAGTACCTCAGGCGCTCCATAGCGGCGGACCCGTCTGCAGACAGCACGGTGAAGAAGTCCGTGACGAGCCGCCGCTTCAGCCATGCGTCCACCATGGTGCGCGCCTCCTCGTCGGCCACATGGGCGTCCCATGCAGCGCGTTCGACCCATGGGTTGCCCAGCAGCGCAAGGGCGTTCTCGCGCAGCGCCGGGCTTTCCGCTCGTGGCGAGCACCGGGCATAGCGCCTCAGCAGGTGTGCGATGCATTTCCTCTGCAGGATGAGCGAGAGCCGGATCCCGGAACCCCCGGCCATCATGCCGAGACAGGCCCGGAGCTGTTCCTTGAACTGGCTGTCGTTCAAGCCGCAGACCGCCTTGATGCGCTCCAGCGCGATCATCTCCCAGACCCATGAGTTCCGGCCGATGGCAAGGCCCCTGATCACCGCTTCCAGTTCCGAGTAGTCGCTCCTGGCCAAGGCCTCCCCGTAGCGGTCGCACGGGTTTTCCCGGAGCAGGTTGCGGTGGTCTCCGATGACCCTGACCCAGGTGAGCACCGGTGTGACGCCCTCGACGAGGGGAAGGTGGCCGAGGAGGAAGGAGCGCAGGGTCAGCCAGTTCTTCCTGCCCTGCTCGCTTGTCGAGTCGCCCAGGACGTTGTAGTCGAAATACCCCGCCAGGAGCCCCTGAAAGCATTTCCTCAGCCGTCTGGGATTCCCGGCCAGGGAGTCAACCTCCCTGAGCAGGACCTCAAGGAGCCTGCGGTCCTCCATCAGCACCCACCCGTCGTCCCCGGCCGCCTGGGAGATCCCGAAGCAGGCGTATTTCAGGTCAAGGAAGGAGGGGAACCGCGAGGAGGCACGGAACGCGCACAGGCTCTTCCCGATGGATCGCCTGCCGGTTGTATCGAACGTCGTGTCGAAGACCGAGCTCACCTCCCTGAGCGCCGCGCTCATCAGGTCCGGCTGTCCCCAGGGTGCCTTGTGCAGCGCACCCGTGAATGTCTGATGCAGCCTCTGCCGGAGCAGGTCGAGGGCGTTCATTCCCGTCGCTCCGTACCCGAGGCGGCCCGGGCCAGCTCCACAGGCCTGGTTCCGGCGCGGGTCTCAGCCGTGTCCAGGAACTCGAGCTTCATCTCGATCCGCCTGCTCTCCTCCAGGGTGTCCTTCAGGGAGGTGAACGAGGCCCCGCCCACCAGGAAGAGCTGCTCGATGAGGCGGCGGTCTTCTGCGGAAAGGGGCTTTTCGTTTGGTTCGGGGGGCTCCAGCAGGGCGAAGAGCACCCGCTCGGAGCGCTTCATGCTCAGGTCGAGGTTGTGGAGGTAGGTGCCCCGCTGGTCGGCATAGCCTTCCACGACCACCCGCTTGAGCCACTGCCGGCCCAGGGGGTCCCGGGCGATGGCCAGGATGTGGGGGACAAAGGCCCGCAGGTACCTCGCCTGGGCGCTGGTGAGCACCGCGCTGTCCGTGTCGAAGCGGGCCTGGTCGCCGAAGTCGATGGTGGTGCCGCGGATGGTGATGCCGGGGAAGACCTCCACGGCCTGCCTCGCCCTGGCCATGAGGGCGTCGATGTCGGCATCCCTGGCCGCCTTCAGGCGTTCCGCCTCGGAGACCGTGTGGGTGACCGCCAGGAGGGTCACGGTCATGACCACCAGGAACAGCACCATCAGCGCGGTCATCATGTCGGAGAACGAGATCCAGAAGGGTTTTTCCGCCTCGTCCCGAACGGGCCTGCGGTGCCTGTGCATCATACCCAGCATTGCTTGCCTTCCTTTATTGAGACCGCATCGAGCACATCCCCGAAGTCCTGGATGGCGCCCGAGACCAGGGACACGGCCCGGGAGAGCTCCTCGTGGAACTGGGTATTGCTCCTCCTCAGCGTCTGCTCGATGTTGCCGGCAAACTCCGCGTGCGCCTGGGCGAGGACCTCGGTGAGCGCGTGGAGGTACTCCCCGGCCTTGTTCTGGGCAAGGCCCAGCTGCTCCGTGGCCTGCCTGATCCGCTCCACGATCTCCGTGGTCATGGATGCCTCGTGCCGGGCGTTCTCGATGGTGGACCTGAGATCGGACACGATGACCGCAAAGATCTCGCTTGTGTGTTTGTGCTCCTCCAGCATGTCCTTGACCCCGTGCGTGGCCGTGACGAGGTTGGACGAGGCACCGAGGATCCCGCCGGATGCCTTCTGGATGGCCTGCAGGGTGGCGCCCATGGTGCGGGACGCCTCGGTGAAGTCGGCAAAGGATCGCTGCAGGGCGTCCCTGCCCGCATGGAGGAGCTCGGAGGACTCCCGTGTCATCAGGGCCAGGTGCCCGGCGCCCTCGCGGGTCGTCTCGGCCGCACGCCTCATCTCTGCCGCCAGGGACCCGAGCTGGCCGGTGATCTCGCCCATGGCAGATACGGCATGGTCCGCGAGGCGGGCCTGGCGGGTCTCGAGGTCTTCCGCCGCACGGCGCGACCCGGCCTCGATCCGGTCCACCATGAGGGCCATGCGCCCGCCGAGGTCGGCCAGCATGGACTGCACGTCCCTCACCGCATCCGTCTGGGACCCCGCCACCCGGGAGGTCTGCGCCATGAACTCGCCCATGGACCTGTCCATGATCCTCTGCCGCTCGTCCAGGGAGGTGATGGCGCGGTCCATCCGCCGGGCCATGGCCTCCTCGGTGCCCCTGCCTGCGGTCTGCATGAGCTCCACGCACCTGCCCACCTGCAGGGCGGCCGATTCCATGGTCCTGGACGTATCCTTCAGGATGCCGGCCATCTCGTGGAACTGGCTGCCGACAATGTCCTGCATGCGGGCGGAGAACGAAGCCAGGACCTCGTTCACCGAGGAGCCGACAACCTCGGCCGGTGTCGCATCCCTCCGCTCCACGGCCCGGACGATGGTTTCCATGTGTGGCCGGATGCTCTCGCCTATGCCTGAAAGGAGCTGCCTGTTGAGCATGGCCGAGGTCTTTGCATGCTGGGTCAGGACCCCGGTGAGGACCTGCTTGAGCTCTCCCGCCAGGGAGTGCTTGATCTCCGCGATCTGCGCGGCTGAGTGCTCCGACGAGGCGACGAGGCGCGCCAGGTACTCCTCGCCGGCCCCGGCGTCGAAGAGGCTGTCGATGATCCGGCACAGGGCCTCCACCCGGCGGTAGCAGGCACTCAGCAGCGACTTCTCCACCCAGATGAAGAGCATGGCCAGCGTGATGGCCATGGCGGACACGACGAAGGAATAGCCCACGCTCTGGATGAGGCCGTTCAGGCTCGCGCGGATACGTTCCGCGTCGCCGGACACCTCGAACCGGATGAGGCCCGTGATGAGGCCGGAGAAGGTCCCGATGATGCCGAGCCCGGTGAGGATGCCGGGCAGGTGCTTGTGGAACTCGGTCTTCAGCGGGGTGTCCACCAGTGCCTGCTCGGTGAAGAAGGTTTCCGCAAGGGTGGTGGAGCGCCACCGCACCGACCCTGATTGTCCCGAAGTCTCATGGGCGTGCTGTCCGTGGAGCGTCTCGCGGTATTCCTGCCAGCTGCTCCTCAGGGTGTCGTTCGTGGACACGGCCCGTGATGCAGCATCGAGGTCTGCAAGGGGTCCTTTCTCTGCGGCCTTGATCCCCTTGAGGCGTTCCAGGGCGGTCTGGAGCTCTTTTCTGATGCGCAGGGCCGGCCGCACGAACCGGACGAGGAAGCTCAGGGTAATGGCAAGGAGCACCCCGGAGATGATGGAGATGATGAAAAAGTGACGGAGCACCTCTATGATCGAAGGCATGACTCACCCCTCCCGATTGGCATGTCTCTTCAGTGAGCAACCGCTGTGCCATCAGGGGGAAGGCTGGTCCCTGCACGTATCTCCGGGACGGTTCTCGGACCCTGTGGTAAATATTGCATGCCCGGGGAGTAAATCTTACCGTTCGGGCATCACCGGCGCCGGGGGCAACGGGGTGTGAATGGTCCCTTCAGCGCTCCGCCAGCACGCCCCTGAACAGCTCCGCTATGACGGGGCCCGCCTTTTCGGCGTTCGCGATGATGGTCTCGATGGGGGCCGGCACGTAGTCGTCCGGGTCGTTGTTGTTGGTGATGGCGGAGATGGCGAGCACCTCCATGCCGCAGTGCACGGCCTGGATCACCTCCATGACCGTGGACATGCCCACGGCGTCCGCCCCAAGGCGCTGGAGCATCCTGGTCTCGGCGGCTGTCTCCAGGGACGGGCCCGGGACCTGGACGTACACGCCTTCGTGGAGCTCCATGGACCTGTTTCGGGCGTGCTCCCTCGCCAGGTCGGCGAGCCTGCGGGAGTACGGCTCCGTCATGTCGGGAAACCGCGGTCCCAGGGCGTCCCTGTTGGGGCCTGCGAGCGGGTTCGAGCCGGTGAAGTTGATGTGGTCGGTGATGAGCATGACGCTGCCCGGTGCGAGATCCTTCCGGAGACCCCCCGCGGCGTTCGAGATGAAGAGGTTCCGTATGCCCAGGAGCCTGAACACCCGGATGGGAAAGGTGACTGCCTCGGCGCTGTAGCCCTCGTAGAGGTGAACCCGGCCGCTCATGATGAGGACGTCCTTCCCCCCGAGCGTGCCCTTCAGCAGTCTTCCCGCGTGGCCGCTCACCGTGGAGACCGGGAACCCCGGGATCCTGTCGTAGGGGACCGCCGTGTGGACATCCATGGCCTGTTCCATGACGCCGAGCCCGGTGCCGAGGATGATGGCGGCAGGGATCCCCCGGAATTCACCGAGGATCTCGGCGGCCCTGGTCTCCCGGTCCATGGTCAAGCATCCAGAGGCTGCGCCTCGTCGATGAGCATGATGGGGATCTCGTCCTCGATGCGGTACTTCAGCCTGCACGCGTTGCAGACAAGTCCGCTCTCGTCCTTTTCGAGCACGAGCTCGCCCTTGCACTTGGGACAGACGAGGATGTCGAGCAGTTCCTTGTCGATGGGCATGGGAAACCTCCTGATGGGATTCTATGTCACCTCTGCGCGATGGTTGTCAAGGTTTCAGGGGTGCGGTCAGGGCGCAGGATGTGCGCGGGGGATGTTACCCGAGCCGCCCCCTGAAGTCCTTGTACCCGAACCGGTGCACCACCTCCACGCCGCCGTCTTCGTGGAGCAGGGCGATGTCGGGTAGTGCGGTGCCGTTGAAGGTGTTGTTCTTCACGAAGCTGTACTGGAGCATGTCGCCGAACACGAGCCGGTCGCCTTGCGCCAGGGGCTTTTCGAACGAGTACTCGCCGATGACGTCCCCGGTCATGCAGGTGTTGCCTGCGAGGATGCAGGTGTACGGCAGCACGCCCGGGCCCTGGGCCCCGAGCAGGGGCGGGGTGTAGGGCACCTCGAGCACGTCGGGCATGTGGCAGGCGGCCGAGGCGTCGAGAACGGCGATGTCGGCCTCGTTGTGCACCACGTCCAGCACCGTGGCCACCAGGTAGCCCGCATCCACCACCAGGCCGCTGCCCGGCTCGAGGATGACCTCCACATCGAACTCTGCGCGGAACGCAAGGACGGCGCGGATGAGGGCGTCCACGTCGTAGCCCTGCTTGCACACGAAGTGCCCGCCCCCGAAGTTCACCGCCCGCACGCGCCGGATGTACGGGGCCAACTCGCGGGCCATGTGGGAAATGAGCCCCGTGGACCCGTCGTGGAGCGCCTCGCACAGGCTGTGGGCGTGGAGGATGTCGATCTCGTCCCAGGGAAGTCCATCCAGGTCGCGCCTGGTCACCCCGAAGCGCGAGCGGGGCGAGCAGGGGTCGTAGAGGTCGCCCCCCAGGGTGGCCTTCGAGTAGCCCGGGTTGACGCGGATGCCCGCCGACTTGTCCGGCCCCGCCGCCCTCACCATGGGCAGAAACCGCCTGAGCTGGGCTGAAGAGTTGAAGTAGATGTGGTCGCTCACCTTCAGGAGTTCGACCAGGGTGGCTTCCGTGTATGCGGGGGAATAGACGTGCACCTCGGCGCCGAACTCCTCGCGGCCGAGGCGCGCTTCAAAAAGGCCGCTGGCCGTGGTTCCGTCCAGGGACCCCCGCATGAGGGGGAACACCGCGGGCAGGGCGAAGGACTTGGTGGCGAGCAGCACCCGGCACCCGGCCTCGGCGCGGATGCGCCCCGCCACGGCCATGTTCCGCTTCAGGGCTGCC
The DNA here is from genome assembly GCA_964572405.1 of uncultured Bacteriovoracaceae bacterium. Classification (GTDB taxonomy): domain Bacteria; phylum Desulfobacterota; class Desulfomonilia; order UBA1062; family UBA1062; genus MWEI01. The sequence goes on along the minus strand of CAZNGL010000013.1, from coordinate 9,815 downwards.
ATGTCCACCACGTAGGCCGGCGTGGCTATACCCGGGAGCGCTGCGGCCAGGTGCGGCGGCAGTGCCGTCATCATAGGGAGGAGAGCTCCTTGTATGCACCCTCATCGAGCCTGAGCGCGTGCCAGGGCAGGCCCTGGCGCGCCACCTCTTCCAGGAAGGGCTCAGGGGGCAGCTGCTCAACGTTGAACACGCCCGTGCCCGTCCAGATGCCCTTCAGCATCATCATGGCCCCGGTCATGGCGGGCACGCCCGTGGTGTAGGACACTGCCTGGGCGCCAAGCTCCCGGTAGGTCTCGGCGTGGTCGCACACGTTGTAGATGATGTACGCTTCGGCCCTGCCGTCCTTGACGCCCCGGATGATGGCGCCGATGGATGTCTTGCCCGTGTAGTTCTCGGCCAGGGAGGACGGCTCGGGCAGGAGGTGCTTGAGGAACTGCAGGGGGATGATCTCCACGCCGTGGTACAGCACCGGGTCGATCCTGGTCATGCCGACGTTCTGGAGCACCTCCAGGTGCTTGATGTAGTTGTCCGAGAACGTCATCCAGAAGCGGATCTGCTGGAGCCCCTTGATGTTCCTGACCAGGGACTCCTCCTCCTCGTGGTAGATGAGGAAGGACTTGCGCGGCCCCACCTCGGGGTAGTCGATCATGGCGGAGACGCTCAGGGGGTCGATCTCGATCCACTTCCCGTCCTTCCAGTACCTGCCGCGCTGGGTGACCTCGCGGATGTTGATCTCCGGGTTGAAGTTGGTGGCAAAGGCCTTGCCGTGGCTGCCGTCGTTGCAGTCCACGATGTCGATGGTGTGGATCTCGTCGAAGAGGTTCCTCTGGGCGTACGCGCAGTAGATGCTGATCACGCCCGGGTCGAACCCGCAGCCGAGCACGGCCATGATGCCGCGCTCGCGGAAGCGGTCCTGGTAGGCCCACTGCCAGGTGTAGCTGAACTTCGCCTCGTCCTTGGGCTCGTAGTTGGCCGTGTCCAGGTAGTGGACCCCCGTGGCCAGACAGGCGTCCATGACCGGGAGGTCCTGGTAGGGCAGGGCCATGTTCACCACCACGTCGGGCCGCTGCTCCTCGATGAGGCGGATCACCTGGGCGGTGTCGTCCGCGTCCACCTGCGAGACCGTGATGGGGGAGACGCATTCCTTCTGGACCCTGACGCACTTCTCCAGGGTGCGGGACGCCAGGTGGATCTTTTTGAACACCTCGCGGTTCATGGCGCACTTCTTCGCCACCACGGACCCTGCCGCGCCGGCACCGATGATGAGGATGCTGTTCATGGCTCTGCTCCTTTGTTGTGCTGGGATCGGGATGGTTCACCCGTTCTTGGTCGTGTTCTGACACTTCAGCCTGCGGTCCAGGGCGATGATGCACTCCCGGACTACCTTGGCCGCCACCACGGCGGAGACCCCAGTGGGATCGAGCTGCGGGGCGAGCTCCACCACGTCGAGGCCCACGACGCGGCACCGGGTCATGACGGAGATCAGGATGGCGACGAGTTCCTGGAACGTGAGCCCGCCGGGCTCGGGTGTTCCGGTGCCGGGCAGGACCGAAGGGTCAAGGATATCCAGGTCGCAGGTGAGGTAGCAGGGCCTCTGGCCGGTCCTCATGGCGATCTGCTCGGGAAGCGACGCCAGGTCAACGGCGAGCCCGTGCTCCTGGCGCGTGCACGACCTGATGCCGATCTGCCGGATGCGTTCCGGTCCCACCAGGTCGCAGACCCTGCGCATCACCGTGGCGTGGGAGAGCTTCTGGCCCAGGTAGTCGTCCCGCAGGTCCGCGTGCGCGTCCAGGTGGATGACCATCAGATCGCCGAATGCGTCTGCGGCGGCGCGGATGGCGCCCAGGCTCACCAGGTGCTCTCCCCCCAGGAGGAAGGGGGTGTTCCCCTCGGAGAGGATCTCCCGGGTGGCCTGCTCGATGAGCGCGAGCGCCGGGACCGGGTCGCCGAAGGGCAGCTCCAGGTCGCCCCTGTCCGTGAAGGAACAATCCTCCAGGTCGGCGATCTGGGCGGGGGAGAAGGTCTCCAGGCCGTAGGACGCCTCGCGGATGGCCGCCGGGCCGAAACGGGACCCCGGCCGGTAGCTGGTGGTGGAGTCGAAGGGCGCGCCGAGGAGGCAGATGGCGCCGCTGGCAGCCGATGCCATGTAGCTGTTCATCGTGTCTTCCCTGAACCGGGCCTCCCTTCTAGAAACTCGGCGGGGCGGAGATCCACAGGAATTTCGCCGACCGCTCGGAGCGGTTCTCGATCCAGTGCTTCTTGTTGGACGTGTAGTAGAACGCGTCCCCGGCTGATGCCCGGTGGAGTTCCTTGCCCACCGCGATGACGATCCTCCCCGCGAGCACCAGCCCGCTCTCGTCTCCGGAGTGGGCGCGCTCCTGGTACGTGCTCGCCCCCGGGGCCATGGTCACCAGCAGCAGGTCCATCTCCCGATCCTGGGCGCCGGCGATGAGCACCTCGCGCACGACGCCCTTTTCCCCTTCTTCCTCGATGGTGACCCGCTGCCTGCGGGGGTACACCACCACGTCCGCGCCCTCCTCGGCGAAGAATTCGCCGGCGTTCGTGTCCAGGGCGTTCAGGATGAGCTCCAGGGTGTCCAGGGACGGCGACTGGAGGTCCCGCTCCAGCAGGGAGATAAACCCCTTGGTGAGATCGGCCCTGTTGGCGAGCTCTTCCTGCGTGAGCCCCTGCGCCAACCGGAGATTCTTGATCTTCTCGCCGATGTTCACGCCTTCCTCCGAGCTACTTTAGTACGCCTGTGTGTTTATTGTAGTAAACAAACCGTAGGGGTATGTAGGACAAACGCCCCCCCCTGTCAAGGGAAAAATGGCAGGGGTGCGCAGGCTACAGTGCTCTGAATTTATTGTTTGATGTATCGATGGAAGCCACGGGGCGATACGGGTCGTGCTCGAACACGCAGGCCCACCCCTTCCGGACCGCCTCTTCGAGGAGCTTCTTCTTGGTCTCGAGCACGACGAGCGGGTAGAGGTCGTAGGCCATGATGCAGGGCAGGTGCACGTGGGCCGAGGTGGGGATGAGGTCCCCCGGGTAGAAGACCTCGTCGTCGATGAGCACGCTCATGTGCCCGCGGGTGTGGCCGGGCGTGGGGATGAGCTCGATGCCGTCAGCCGCCGAACAGGGCGGATCCACGAGGCGGAGCTTCCTGGCGAGAAGGTCGAGGTCTGCCCTGCGGTAGCTCCCCTTGCTCAGGGGGTTCTCCCCGTGGGCGTCCTCCCACTCCATGCGGGACACGATGACCTCGGCGTTCACGGTCATGTCCTGGATGCCGCCGCAGTGGTCCCAGTGGAGGTGGGTGCAGATGAGGGTGTCCACGGGCTCGGTGAGGAGCCTCACGTGCTCGAGGCTCGTGCCGAGTATATCCCAGTCCTTGTCCGTGTAGAGCGATCCGAGTCCGGTCTCCACGAGGAGGGTCCGGCCGTTCTTCGCGATGCGCAGGACATTGGTGGCCATGGTGATGCGGTTCCTGTCGTCGGGGGGGAACCACTGCTCCCACATGACCCTGGGGACCCGGCCGAACATGGTGCCCCCGTCCAGGAGGAAGTTCCCGCAGTTGATGACCTCGATGACCGTGCCTTTCCGGGTGGTGATGGTCGTGTCCACGCCGGATTCCGTAGCACGCCCGGCCGGGCCTTGTAAAGCGTGAGCCGCGAAAGGATGGTTGCCATCGAAGCGCGCTTGCCCTATAGACGCTATGGAGACCCATGGTGCCCATGCAGAGACGACCCATACCAGCCGGAGCCTATCACCGGAGCAGGTTCCACCTGCTGTTCCAGACCCTGGTCATCATCGCGGGCATGGCAGGGCTCTTCGGCCTGCTGGGGTGGCTGCTCTTCGGGTGGGCGGGGCTCTTCTGGTCCGTCGGGTTCTCGGCCTTCCTCTTCATCACCACCCCCAAGGTCTCCCCCTGGATGGTGCTCCGCATGTACCGCGCCCGGAGGCTCTCCATGGAGGACGCTCCAGGGCTCCTGGAGCTCGCTCACGGACTGTCGCGCAGGGCCGGGCTCGCCTCTGCCCCCCAGCTCTACTACGTGCCGAGCCGGGTCATGAACGCCTTCAGCGTGGGCACCGCCCGGTCCTCCGCCGTCGCGCTCTCCGACGGCATCATCCGCAACCTCTCCTGGCGCGAGATGGCGGGCGTGCTCGCCCACGAGATAACCCACATCCGGAACAACGACCTGCGGCTCCATGCACTGGCCGACCTCATGACCAGGATCACCGGCTTCTTCTCCTTCATCGGCCAGGTGCTCATCCTGTTCTACCTCCCCATGGCCCTGTTCTCGCAGACCCGCATCCCCCTGCTGCCCATCGTGGTGCTCATCTTCGCCCCCACGCTGAGCATGCTCCTCCAGTTCGCCCTGTCGCGGACGCGGGAGTTCGACGCCGACCTCGGCGCCGCCTCGCTCACCGGAGACCCCCTGGGGCTGGCATCGGCCCTGCAGAAGATGGACCGGTACGACCGGAGTCTCTGGGACCTCGTGTTCCTGCCCGGCCGGAAGAACCCCCACCCCTCGCTGCTCCGCACCCACCCCCACACCAGCGAGCGGCTGGAGCGACTCGTGTCCCTGGCCAGCGGCAAGGATGAGGCCGTGGCCGAGTTCGACGAGGCCGAGAGGCTCTCGCCTTCCATCCCCAGGGTGGATCGGCCCCCGCGCTGGAACTGGTTCAGGCCGTGGTATTGACCGGGGGGCCGTTCTACGATACACTCATCCGGTGTACGCTCGACCGGGGCCGACAGGGAGGGATCTCCGCGTCGTTCCATGCCCGGGCCGCGTGCGGGGGCATCCTTGAGAAGACAGGTGCAGGGAACATCCATACAAAACCACTCAGATAGAGGAAAGGGAGGGGGAATGAAGAGATTCCACATTGTGTTCATCACATGCCTGTGCATGCTCTGTGCAGGACCGTCCTTTGCCGCCGACACCATCAAGCTCGGCGTTGCGGGCGCCCACAGCGGCGATCTGGCCTCGTACGGACTGCCCACGCTCAATGCGGCGAAGCTCGTGGTGGGTGACATGAACGCCAGGGGCGGGGTTCTGGGCAAGAAGGTGGAGATCCTGGCCGAAGACGACGTATGCAAGCCGGAGGTGGCCGCCAACGTCGGCAGCAAGCTGGTCTCCGACAAGGCCACCGTGGTGCTCGGCCACATCTGCAGCGGCGCCACCAAGGCGGCGCTGAGCACCTACAACGAGGCCAAACTCGTCACGATGTCGCCGTCGGCCACCAACGTCGACCTCACCAAGAGCGGCGAGTACCCGAACTTCTTCCGGACCATCTCCCCGGACGACGCCCAGGCGCTCCTCGAGGTGAACTATGCCCTGAACACCCTCAAGGTGAAGAAGGTGGCCGTCATCCACGACAAGGGCGACTATGGAAAGGGCCTGGCCGAGTTCGCCAGGGACTTCCTGGAGAAGAAGGGGGTCAAGCCAGTGCTCTTCGAGGGCATCACCCCCGGCGCCGTGGACTACTCGGCAATCGTGCAGAAGATCAAGTTCTCCAAGGCCGACGCGGTCATCTACGGCGGCTACCATCCCGAGGCGGCCAAGATCGTCATGGGCATGCGGAAGAAGAAGATGAAGACGCTCTTCATCTCGGATGACGGTGTGAAGGACGATACCTTCATCAAGGTGGCGGGCAGGTACGCCGAAGGGGTGTACGCCACCGGCCCCATCGACACCTCCAAGAGCCCCATGGCCATCGCCGCCATCGAGCAGCACAAGAAGGCGTACGGCTCCGAGCCCGGCGCCTTCTACCTGAACGCCTACGCCGCGGCCATCTGCCTGCTCCAGGGCATCGAGAAGGCGGGCTCCACGGACTATGCGGCAGTCTCCAAGGCCCTGCGCACCAACTGGTTCGACACCCCGCTGGGCAAGATCAGCTTCGACGAGAGGGGCGATGCCAAGGGTATCGGGTTCGCCATGTACCAGGTCAAGAACGGAAAGTACGTGGAAGTCGGCAAGTAGCCGGACGTATCGACCGGAAGGGGAGCGGGTCGTCCTGCTCCCCTTCTTGTATCAGCGATAAAGGAAAGAGCCCTGCTGACAAGGACTACCTGAGCGCATATGGAATACTTTCTGGAGCTCTTCTTCGGCGGCCTGACCCGGGGCAGTATCTACGCGCTCATCGCGCTCGGGTACACCATGGTCTACGGCATCATCGAGCTCATCAACTTCGCCCACGGGGAGATCTACATGATCGGCGCCTTCACGGCGCTCATCGCGGCCAGCGTGCTGTCGCTCATGGGCATGAGCGGCTGGTCGCTGCTGCTGCTTGCCGGCGTCGTGGCCATGGTCTACTCGGCGGCGTACGGGTTCACCCTGGAGAAGATCGCGTACAAGCCCCTGCGCACGGCCCCCAGGCTCTCGCCGCTCATCAGCGCCATCGGCATGTCCATCTTTCTCCAGAACTACGTGCTCCTGGCCCAGACCTCGGACTTCATCTCGTTCCCGGCGCTCATCGAGGAGTTTCCCTTCATGGAGGACATCACCTTCATGCGCTCCTCCGAGCTCGTGATCTTCGCCACCACCGTCGTGGCCACGACCCTGCTCACCCTGTTCATCAAGTTCACCCGCACGGGCAGGGCCATGCGCGCCGTGGCCCAGGACAAGACCATGGCCATGCTGCTCGGGGTGAACGTGAACCGGGTCATCTCGGTGACCTTCATCATCGGCAGCGCCCTGGCCGCCGTAGGCGGCGTGCTCATCTCGTCGCACATCGGGCAGATCAACTTCTACATCGGCTTCATCGCGGGCATCAAGGCATTCACCGCCGCGGTGCTGGGAGGCATCGGCAGCATACCCGGCGCCGTGCTCGGCGGCATGGTGCTCGGCTGCACCGAGAGCTTCGCCACCGGGTACGTGTCCAGCGACTACGAGGACGTGTTCGCCTTCGGCCTGCTCGTGTTCATCCTCATCTTCCGGCCCGCCGGGATCCTTGGCAGGTCCACCTCCGAGAAGGTGTAGGGGAGGGGCGGCATGAACGTTGACTGGAGAGGGCTTGCACGGCGCGCCGGCGCCGAGACCATACAGTCGCTCCTGGCCGCCCTGTGGTTCATGTTCCTCACCTTCCCCATCATGGTGGTCAAGATCTCCCCCCTGGACAAGACCATCGAGTGGCGCTGGATGCGCATGGTCTGGGTGGGCGTGGGGGTCTTCGTCCTGTCCTTCCTCTGGCGGTTCATGCTGCAGCGCAGGGAGCAGGGCCCGGCGAGGGAAGGGGAGGACTCCTGGCAGAAGCGCATCGGGGCCCGCATCCGTTCGGACAGGCGCATCCTGGTGCCCGCACTCGTGGCCGTGGCCGCCTCTGTCCTGGTTTTCCCCCTGCTCTTCTCCAGCTACCAGACATCCATCATGATCACGGCGCTCATGTACGTCATGCTGGGGCTCGGCCTGAACATCGTGGTGGGCCTGGCCGGCCTGCTCGACCTCGGCTACGTGGCCTTCTATGCCGTTGGCGCCTACTTCTACGCGCTCATGAACCACCACTTCGGGCTCGGGTTCTGGGTGGCGCTTCCCCTGGCGGGGCTCCTGGCCGCCACCTTCGGCATCCTGCTGGGCTTCCCGGTGCTCAGGCTCCGCGGCGACTACCTGGCCATCGTGACGCTGGGCTTCGGCGAGATCATCCGGCTCATCCTGGAGAACTGGAACGAGTTCTCCTTCGGGCCGAGCGGTATCGCGGGCATCTCGCGGCCCTTCACCTTCGGGTTCGAACTCACCCTGCACGAGCAGACGGTCTACCTCTACTACATCATGATCGCTCTCGTGCTCTTCACCATCCTGGTGGTGGGCAGGCTCAGGAACTCCCGCATCGGCAGGGCCTGGATCGCGCTGCGCGAGGACGAGATCGCCTGCCAGGCCATGGGCATCGACAAGACGAAGACCAAGCTCATGGCCTTCGCCCTGGGCGCCACGTGGGCCGGGTTCGTGGGGTGCATCCTGGCCGCCAAGACCACGTTCATCAACCCGGCCAGCTTCACCTTCATGGAGTCGGCCATCATCCTGTCCATCGTGGTCCTGGGCGGCATGGGCTCCATCGTGGGCGTCATCGTGGGCGCCTTTGTCCTCATCCTGCTGCCCGAGTACCTCAGGGCCTTCTCCGAGTACCGCATGCTCGCCTTCGGCGCGGCCATGGTGCTCATCATGGTGTTCAGGCCCCAGGGCATCATCAGCGGCCTGCGCCAGCGCTACGAGTTCCACGTGAAGGCAAGTGAAGAGGTGCAGTCATGACCGAGGCCCTCATCCCGGTCCTCGAGGTGAACTCGCTGACCATGGACTTCGGCGGCCTGCGCGCCCTGGAGGACATCACCATCAGGGTGGGCCGCGGCGAGATCGTGGCGCTCATCGGCCCCAACGGCGCGGGCAAGACCACCTTCTTCAACTGCATCACCGGCATCTACGAGCCCACCGCAGGCGACATGATCGCCCACCCGCCGGGCAGGCCCTCGAAGCGGCTGAACCGGCTCAAGCCCAACAAGGTCACCGAGCAGGGCCTGGCGCGCACCTTCCAGAACATCAGGCTCTTCCCCAAGATGACCGTGCTGGAGAACGTCATGGTGGCGCGCCACTGCAGGACCCGCTCGGGCATCTTCGGCGCGGTGTTCCGCGACGAGCGGACGCGCCGGGAGGAGCGTGACATGGTAGAGCACTCCTACCGCATGCTCTGCACGGTGGGACTGGAGAAGTACGTGAACGAGCTCGCCTCCGGGCTTCCCTACGGCGCCCAGCGCCGCCTGGAGATCGCCCGGGCCATGGCCACCGAGCCCTTCCTGCTCCTGCTGGACGAACCCGCCGCGGGCATGAACCCGAAGGAGACCGCCGAGCTCGACGAGCTCATCACCAGGATCCGGGACGAGGAGGGCATGGCCATCCTCCTCATCGAGCACGACATGAAGCTGGTCATGAGCATCTCCGAGCGCATCTACGTCCTGGACTACGGCCAGATGATCGCCCAGGGAACGCCCAGGGAGGTGGCCGCGAACCCGGAGGTCATCAAGGCGTACCTCGGGGAGGCCTTCGATGCTTAAGGTGAAGAGCCTCCACACCTACTACGGGGGCATCCACGCGCTCAAGAGCGTGACCCTGGAGCTCGGCGCCGGCGAGATCGTCACGCTCATCGGCGCCAACGGCGCGGGCAAGTCCACCACGCTCATGTCCATCTGCGGTATCGTGCCGCCCCGCTACGGCGAGATCCACTTCATGGGCCAGCCCACAGGCGGCCTCAGCCCGGACCGCATCTTCTCCCTGGGCATCGTCCAGGTGCCCGAGGGCAGGCGGATCTTCCCCCTGCTCACGGTCACCGAGAACCTGGAGATGGGGGCCTACCTGAGGAAGGACAAAGCCGGCATCCGGCAGGACCTCGACCACGTCTTCACGCTCTTCCCCAGGCTGGCCGAGCGCAGGCACCAGCTGGGAGGCACGCTCTCCGGCGGCGAGCAGCAGATGCTGGCCATCTCCCGGGGCCTCATGAGCAGGCCGAAGCTGCTCCTCCTGGACGAACCGTCGCTCGGCCTGGCCCCGGTACTCGTGCAGCTCATCTTCGAGACCATCCAGGCCATCAACCGCGACAGCGGCACCACCATCTTCCTGGTGGAGCAGAACGCCAACATGGCGCTGCGCATCGCGCACCGGGGCTACGTCATGGAGAGCGGCGCCATCGCGCTGGAGGACACGGCCGCCAACCTGCTGAGGAGCGAAAAGGTGAAGGCGGCGTATCTGGGGCTGTGAACCGGATCCCCAAGATCACCCCGGCCCTTACGCCGAGAGCCCGGCCAGCCACTGGCCGGCGGAACTCACGGAGAT
>CAZNGL010000012.1:0-39788 GCA_964572405.1 uncultured Bacteriovoracaceae bacterium | reverse complement strand
GGCTTGCCCGTCTGGGGGCCGGGCCCCCCTGGGGGTTTGTCCACATAACGTTCCCGCGCCGGGGGGGGGGGGGGGGCCCGGGGGCCCCCCCCCCCCCCACGCCCAGTGGCGGTTCGTGCATCAGGGGTTCACTCAATGGTCCTGTGCGTCATAGGTGTCAGGCGTGACGCCCAGGTTCTTGAGCTCGTTCTTCTTGATGCGGAAGGTCTCGGTCCGGGGGAAGTCGCTCACGATCCGTATGTAGCGCGGGATGGCGAACCCGGCGAGCTTGTCCGCGAGGAAGTCCCTGATCTCTGAGGCTTTCAGGCTCTTGTTGTCCACGAGCTTGATGGATGCCATGATCTCGTCCTCGGTCAGCTCGGAGGGTACGGCATACACGGCGGCCTCCACCACGTCGGGGTGCTTGAGGATGGCCTGCTCCACGTCGAAGGCCGACACGTTCTCGCCCCGGCGCCGCATGGAGTCAGTGCTCCTGCCCACGAAGTAGATGAAGCCGTCCTTGTCCTGGTACACGAGGTCCCCCGTGTACTCCCAGCCGCCGCGGGTCTTCTCGCCCGTGGCCTTCTCGTTCTTGTAGTACTCCACCGTGCTCTTCCTGTCCTCGGGGACCTGAAAGAGGAGCTCCCCCGTGGTGCCCTGCGGCACGTCGTTTCCCTGCTCGTCCACGATGCGGATCACGCTCAGGACCGACCTGCCGATGGACCCCTTGGGGCCGTCACCGAAGTTGGCGATGAACCCGGTGCCGTCGATGGCCGCATAGGCCTCCCAGATGGTGACGCCGAAGCGCCTCTCGAATGGCTCCCAGAGGTCGGCGGGGCAGCCCGCGGAGAAGACGTGGGTCACCTTGTGGGTCTTCTCGTAAGGGCTTTCCGGGGTCTTCATGAGGATGGGGATGATGGCGCCGATTGTGTTGAAGAAGTTGGCGCCGGATTTCGCGATCTCTTCCCAGAAGCGGCTGGCCGAGAAGCGCTTGGACAGTGCCACCGTGCAGCCCGTCACCAGGGCCTGGGTGGTGGTGACGAACAGGGCGTTGCCGTGGAACAGGGGCAGGGCGGTGTAGTACACGGACTCGGGTTTCAGGATGAGGCCCGCGAGCAGCCGCAGGCGGTCCACCACGTTCCGGTTGTACCGCGACACCACGCCCTTGGGCAGGCCCGTGGTGCCCGAGGTGTACATGAGGATGAGCATGTTGTTCTCGTCGAACTCGATGACCGGCCTGGTCGCGGGGAGGGTGGGGCTGTAGGCTGCCTTCAGGTCGAGCATGCCGTGGGGTACGGTGTAGCCCTCGGGTGCCTCCAGGGTGTTCACGATCACGGTCTTCACCTGGGGGGTCCGGTCTGAGACGCTCTGGTACAGCTCCACCAGGTCGTGGTCCACCACCAGGAACGTGGTGTCGCTGTTGTCGATGATGAAGGCCAGGCCGTCGCCCTTGAGCGCGGTGTTCACGGTGTTGATGTACATGCCCAGCTTCTGGATGCCGAAGAACACGTCCAGGAACTGGGGCGAGTTGTTCATCAGCACGGCGAGGCCGTCTCCGGGCTTGGCGCCCAGGGCGAGGAAGAAGTGGGCGAAGCGGTTCGCGTTTCTGTCCTGCTCGCCGTAGGTGATGGAGCGGTCCTGGTAGACCACGGAGAGGAAGCGGCTGTCAGGCCGGGACGCAGCCTGCTCCTCGAGGACCGATACCCAGGTGGAAACCTTCTCACTCATGATACCCTCCCGTTCATGTCGTGGTGTGCTCTTGTTCCATTACTCCGTGAAGAGCCGCGGCGGCTTGATCTCGCCGTGGCCGATGGGTTTGTAGTAGAACCTGGCGATGAGCGGCTGCTTCATGATCACCGCGTCCTTCGGGCAGACGGCAGCGCAGCACCCGCAGAACATGCACTGGTTTTCCGGGAACGGCTTCATGGACGGCCTGCCGTCGAACGCGATGGCCGCGCCGGGGCAGACCTTTGCGCACATGCCGCACCTGCTGCACTTCTCCATGTCGAACGCCACTTCGCCCAGGGTCAGCTCGGCCGGGTCGTCATAGGCCGGGATCTTGAAGAACTCCTTCAGACTCAGGTAACTCATATCCGCCTCCTCAATACACGACCTTCTTCAGGCCGTCCTCGTACCAGTCCACCGCGTGGGTCTGGCGCTCCACCATGCCGTCGGGCTCTCCCACGGGCCAGCCCACTGCGAGGCTCGACATGAACTTGTAGGGATAGCTGATGCCGAAGAACTTCTTCCACCTGAGCATGTAGTCGAAGGCCGGCCGCACGAAGCCCACCCAGCAGGTGCCGAGCCCCATGCTGTGGGCTGCAAGCACCATGTTCTGACCCGCGATGCCGCAGTCGAGTTCCGGGCAGCTCACCCCGCGCACGTCCGCGAAGATGAGGATCACCGTGGGTGCGTTGTGCCACAGGCCGAGCTTGCGGTCCGCGATCATGGCCATGGCGCCGAAGGGCACGGGGTGGAGGTCGTTCTTGCGGATCCTCGTGTTGAACTTCACCATGGGCTTCATCCATGCCGCACCGGGCTTCCGGTAGTCCACCATGTTCCGCAGGATGTCGCAGAGCTTCACCGTGTCGTCGGTGAGCGCGGTGATGACCTTCTCGTCGCGGAGCACCACGAACTTCCAGGGCTGGCAGTTCCCTGCGGACGGCGCGAACCGGCCCGCCTCAAGGATGCGCCTCACCATGAACTCGGGCACCTGGTCGGGCTTGTACAGGCGCACGCTCCTGCGCTGCAGGATCACCTGCTCCGTCTCGGTGAACCCCTGCCTCAGGCGCTCGATACGCTCCTGCCGGGGGATTTTCTTGGGCTTTCTCTGGATCTCGGGCATTTTAGTGAACCTCCCTTCTCTAAGGAACTATTTCACCGTTTCCAGGATATGGATGGCCATGGCCGCCTCCCCCATACCCAGGAATCCACCGCCGTTTTCCGCCATGGCCACCCTGCACCGCTCGATCTGCCGGGGGCCCGCCTCGCCCCGAAGCTGCATAACGAGCTCGAAGATCTGGGCCAGGCCGGAGGCCCCGATGGGGTGCCCCCGGGCCATGAGGCCGCCGCTGGGGTTGATGGGGATCCTGCCGCCGATGGCCGTGGCCCCGCTCTCGGCAAAGGGGCCTCCTTCACCCTCCGGGCAGAACCCCATCTGCTCGCTCTGGTAGAGCTCGCCGAAGGCCGTGGCATCGTGGACCTCCGCGGCATGCATGTCCCCGGGGCCCATGCCGGCCATCTCGTAGGCGGCCCTGGATGCCCTGTAGCAGATGTCGCTCGTGCCGTCGCGCTTGCCGGACTTCAGCACCGAGGCCCGGATGGCGACCGCGCGTCTCTTCCCGTGCGTTTTCAGGAATTTCCTGCTGCACACGATGGCCGCGGCCGCCCCGTCCCCGATGGGTGCGCACATGGCCCGGGTGAGCGGCCAGGCCACCTCGCGGTCCGCCATCACCTGGTCCACGGTCATGGGGAAGGTGTACTGGGCCAGCGGGTTCTTCGTGGAGTTGTTGTGCGCCTTGGCCGCGATGACGGCCAGCTGGCGCTGGGTGGTGCCGTAGCGCTCCATGTGCATGCGGGCGCCCAGGGCGTAGAGGTCCATGAAGGAGGAGTGGCCTCCCGGTTTCTCCTGCTCCACTGCCGTGCCCTGCTGCCTGGCCCGTTCCTCCTTGCGCCTCTTGGCCTCTTCCTGGAGCTTGGCGATGAGCTCCATGGTCACCTCCACGTCCGTGCCCGAGATGAAGCCCTCCATGGTCTTGGCCCGGTCCGTGGTGTAGAGCTTCTCCGCGCCGATGGCGAGCACGCAGTCGAACTGTCCCGCCTTCACGGCCATCCAGGCCGCGTTCAAGGCCGTGGACGCCCCGGCGCAGGCGTTCTCCACGTTGGTGATGGGGATGCCCTCGAGCCCGTTGGCCGAGAGCGCCACCTGGCCGCGGATGCAGTGCTGGAAGGTCGAGATGCCCCAGGAGGAGTTGGAGAACCAGGCCGCCTCGATGTCCTTCCTTTCGAGACCGCAGTCGGCGAGCACCAGGTCCAGGGCCTGGCCGGTGAGCGCCTTGATGCCGGTTTCCATGTACTTGCCGAACTTGATCATGCCCGTGCCGATGATGTAGACGTCCTTGCTCATGGGGTGTCTCCTGGCTTCATGGCTTCGTGGATGGTCGCTGCAGGCCTGTCCGGATACCCGTTGTCCGGTCCTTTCCAGGGCTCGGGCGGACCCGTGAGGACAAAGGGGAAGATGTTCCATCTTCCGCCCGTCACGCTGAGGATGCCCAGGCCCAGGAAGAGCGTGTCGTTCACCTTGCGCACCTCGTCGTGCATGGTGGACACGGGGAAGTCGTTGTACGGATGGTAGACCAGGTGGAACGAGGTCCGGTTGTCGAACATGGACGGGCCCGTGAACGTCCGGTTCCGGATGATGCGCACCGTCCGCTCCCGGCAGGGGTCTCCCACGAAGAAATGCCGCAGCACGTGGAGAAACCTGTCCAGGAGTGCATGATACGCATTCTCGTGGATCTCGGGCAGACACGTGCTGAAGGTGTTGTAGCCGTGTCCGTGCTTCTCTCCGAGCGGCTCGAAGGCCTTGTGCCCCCACTCGCCCCAGATGCGGTACAGGGAGAAGTGGGACAGGAAGCGGTTGATGGCGTTGCCGGTGTCCAGCATGGCCGCGCGGTATTCGCCCCGCATCTCGGCGGTTTCGGGGGATACGAGCTGGTGGAAGACGCCGATGAGCTGCTGCCGGGAAAGCTTCCGGAGGTCTTCGACCGTGATGTCCTCCCGCTCCCTGGGGAGGATTGCCTTGAGCGCCCTGCCCAGGTATGGGTTCGGCCTGGGCCGGGCGAGGAAGAACAGGGCCAGGGCGGCACCCAGGAGGGTGAGCAGGGGCAGCCTTGCCCTGGAGGTGATCTTTAAGATGTTCATGAATGGCATACGATGCTCCTTTTCACGTCAGTCCGAGGCGCGCCATGACCAGGACGAGGCGCCGGAAGAGGTCCGACCGGTTCAGGGCCGCCATGCTCTCGTAGTAACGTCCCGGGGCCATGCGCTTGAGGAACCACTGACTCCGGGCGGACGAGTGGGGCACCACGTAGAGCCGGTTCTTCTCGTAGGCATCAACGGCCATGGCCGCGATGTCTTCCGCAGAGAGACGGGCGTTGTCGAAGGCGGCCCGCGCGAAGGTGCACTGGAAGTCATCGCAGTAGCGCATCTGGTGCAGCAGGTTCGTGTTGAAGAAGGACGGGCACACCACGGTCACACCGATACCGTGGCCCGCGAGCTCCCCCCTGAGCGTCTCGGAGAGCGATATGACCCCGGCCTTGGACACGTTGTAGCAGGCCATCTCGGGAAGGCTCACGATGCCTGCCGCGGAGGCCACGTTCATGATATGCCCGTACCCGGTCTTCTTCATGCCCGGTATGAAGGCGTGGCACCCGTAGATCATGCCCCAGAGGTTGATGGCCATGAGCCAGTGCCAGTCTTCCACGGGCATGTCGCCCACCAGGCCGGCGGCCGCCACGCCCGCATTGTTCACCAGCAGGTCCAGGCCGCCCCATGTCTCGAAGACGTGGTCGGCCATGGCCTGCACCTCTTCGGCTTTTGTCACGTCGCAGCGCCAGGTATGGCCGATGCCGCCTGCCTGCCTGACCATGGTGAGCGTGACCGGGGCCTCCTTCTCGTCGATGTCTGAGACCAGGACCTCGAAGCCTTTCCGGCCGAGCGCGACGGCGATGCACCTGCCGAGCCCCGATGCTGCACCCGTGACCACGGCCCGCTTCCTCCCGGAGTGTGTGTTCGTGCTAGAGGGCATAGGCGCAGACCTCCTCCAGACCGGAGAGCTCCCTGCTGAGGCCGAGCTTCTTCAGGGGGGCCGTGCCCAGCAGGGCCTGGACCTGGCGCGCGTCGCGGTAGCGCTTCTCCTGGCCGTAGTCCTTCATGTACCCGTTGCCGCCCAGCACCTGGATGCCGTCGGTGACGACCTCGCAGGCGATTTCATGCACGTGGAGCGCGGCGGCGAGCCCGTGGAGGCCCCACCGCTTCGGGTCTGCCTCGAAGGCCTGGCAGGCCTGGGCCACGCACAGCTCCGCCACGTGGGCCTTGATGCCCATGGTGGCCAGGAGCATGCTCACCTCGCTCCAGTTGATGATCTCGCACCCGCCCTGCCGGCGTTCCTTTGCATAGGCCATGGCCTCGGTGAGCGACCCCTTCATGATGCCGGCGTTCATGGCCGCGGCCGCAATGTGCATGGCCCTGGACGCAACAGCGAAGTATTCCCTGCCTCTGCCGGCATCGCCTACGAGCTGGGCCTTGACCTTCTCGAGGGTGATGTCCACCGCGGGGCACGCGTGCAGGCCCAGGGTGAAGACGGGTTCACTCCTCGACACGCCCTTGGCCCTGAGGTCCACCAGGAAGAAGGAGTAGGGGCCGGAGGTGCCGGTACGGGCCGGGATCAGGGCACGCTCTGCCAGCGAGCCCAGGACCACCAGCTCCATGCTCCCGGACAGAACGTAGTCCTTGCCTGATTTTGCCTCCCTGGGCAGTGCGCTCACCTGGGAGGGGTCGACGTAGGCCGGGCAGGCGACCAGCAAGTCGCGGGCCGAGGCGGCCTTGGGGAAGATCTTCCTGGCGGTCTTGTCCGCCCCGGCCGCGCGCAGGATCTCCTGGGAAAGGGCATTGGCGAAGATGATTCCGCCCAGCGAAGCGTCGGCCCGGCACACGGCCTGGAGGATCACGCACAGGGCGCCGATGCCGCCGCCTATTCCGCCCATCTCCTCGCCCAGCATGACCCCCAGGAACCCCACGTCGTAGGCCTTGTCCAGGACGTTCTCGAAGAATTTCCCGAAGGGGTAGCGGTCGTGCTCCTCCACCTTCTTCACCAGTTCCCTGGCAGCGAACGATTGCGCCAGCTCCTCAAAGGGTAACAGGTCCTTTCTGAATGCGCTCAGCATGGAGAGCTCCTTTCGCTATTCGTCAAAGCACTTGGCCTGCGCCACCGCAGGGGCGATGAGGCACTTGAACAGGTTCAGCCGGTTGAGCTGGTTGGTGCCCTCGTAGATCTGGAGGAGCTTGGCGTCGCGGAGGATCTTCTCCGCACCGGCGTCCTGCCTGAGCCCGCTCGCGCCCATGAGCTCGAGGGCCATCTGGCAGTTCCTCACGGCGATGTCCGTGCCCGCGAACTTGGCCAGCGATCCCCAGCCGGAACAGCAGTTCTGGTCGGAGGACCTGGCCCAGTCGAAGTTGATCCTGCCCATGAGGGTGCTCATGTATTCCTTCTCCAGCAGGGAGCCGAGGACGTTGGTGAAGTAGGACTCGGGCATGAATTTGTAGTAGTAATACAGCGGCTTGACCTGGAGCATCTGGTACATGCCCCGGTGGCTGTTGGCATAGTTGGCCTCCATGTAGGCGAGCCTCCCCAGGGCAACGTTCTTGTACATCTCTGCGAGCAGGCACTGGGCCCACTCTGAGTTGATGAGCAGTCTGCCGTTCACCTGGGTGCTGGAGGCGTATTTGAGGGCCGCCTCGTACGCGCCCCGGGCGGCGCCCGTGCCGAAGGCGCACACGCCGGGCCGGGTTGCGGACACCACGTAGTCGATATAGCGCTGGTTCACGTCCCGGAGCGGCTTGTTGGTGATCTTCCGGGCCATGTCCGCATCGAACACCACGAGCTCGTCCGGGATGAAGCACTCCTCGAAGGTGAGCACGCTGGCGGGGCAGGCCCGCTGGCCCATCTTGTTCTCGTGGGTGCCGAAGGAGAAGCCCTTCATGCCGGTCTTCACCATGAATGCCACCGAGCTCTCGGAGGGTTTCTTGAGGTCGGTGAAGGCGAAGAGGATGGTCCAGGTGGACATGTGCCCCATGGAGATGAACACCTTGGTGCCGTTCACGATGTACCCGCCCTCGACCCTGCGGGCATGGCAGGTGACCTTGCCCTTGTCCTCCAGCTCCACCTCCTCCACGTCGGTGCCCGCCGTGGGCTCGGTGATGGCAAGCGCGATGAGGCAGGGCTTGCCGGTCCGTTCGCCCTCGGCCACATCGGCCATGATCCTCCTGCTCAGGCGCACGTTGCCGGACGATATGACCCCGGCCACGCCCAGGTAGTGCACGCCGATGACGTTGGCGATGCCCAGGCAGACCGACCCCACCTCCTCGACGAAGTGGGACATGGAGGGCATGTTGTACCCCTTGCCGCCGAAGAGCTTGGGGATCCACATGGTGTAGAAGCCCCAGCGGTTGGCCTCCTCCACGAGGTCCCAGGGCATGTAGTCGTGGTCTTCGTGGGTCTTCCGGTCGAGCGGCAGGGCGAGCGTGCGCGCCACCTCCCGGTTGAACTTCCTGGCCACGGCAATGACCTCCTGGGTCTCCTTCACCATGGCCTTGGGCATTCTCGGGGCATAGGGCAGACTTAAGATGGTGTCCTCGAACTTGGGGTACTGGGCCAGCCATGCCAGCACTTCCGCATGTGACAGCATAGAACACTCCTTTCGATGCATATGAAATCCAACAAGCGGGGCTCAAGGGCCCTGTCGAAAGCACTGTTCAGAAACCGAGTGACCTTCGAATCCCGCTCGCGGAATCCGTGTTCTTCATTTTCTTCATTCTTCGTCGAGCCTGGGTATGTCGATGCCCTCGATCTCTGCCCTCCCCCTGTCGGTGAGGTACAGGGAGACCATGGCATAGGTCAGGGACAGCAGGGTGTTGATGGCCTCTGTGCGGGTGAACTGCCGTTCCTGCAGGTAGCTGAGCGCCACCTGGAGGCAGATGCCCACGATGATGTGGCCCATGAGGTCCGCGTTCACGCCCTGGATGAACCCGAGGGCCTCCCACTTGCGGAAGTCTTCCGCGATGTCGGTGGCAAAGCCCCTGAAGAGGTTCCAGACGAACATGTCGTTCTCTTCATCCACGCCGAACCCGCCGCGCGCCAGCAGGAGGATCTGCTCCGGGTTCTCTTCCACGTAGTCGAAGAACGCGCAGTAGGCAGGCTTCCACTGCTGGATGCGCTCCCGCACGTCGCCGGGCTTCTTCGTCTCGTGGAGGAGCTTGAGCTTGATTCTCAGGATCTCGTTGGTTTCCTGTATCAGCTGGCTGAAGAGGTCGTGCTTGTCCCTGAAGTGCGCATAGATGCTGCCCGTGGAGATGCCGGCCTCCCTGACGATGTCCGCGATCCCGGCCTTGTGGTAGCCCTTCTCGCTGAACACCTTGCGGGCCGCCTGCATGATCATGTCCCGGGTCTCTGCCTTGCGCTCGTCGTGGTCCATGGCGACGGGACACCCCCCCTGCCTATCAAATAGAAGCATAATAATCATGAATCAATATTTCTAAACTGTAATAAAGTACTCTCCATATCCCATGTTGTCAAGGTCAAATTCATCTGAAAATGCACAAAATTATAAATCACATTGAAATTATTTAATAATTAAATGTAATACAAGCTGCGCGGCTGACAATGGAGGGCCGGGACCGGCGGGGTGCCGGCTCATTCCAGGGAGATCAGGTGGGAACGGAGGCTTTCCTTGCTGTTCTGCAGGCCCAGTTTGATCCTGATGTTGTACCGGTGGGTCTGGATGGTGTTGTGCGAGAGGTTCATGAGCGATGCTATCTCCTTGGAGCTCTTTCCTTCCTTGATGAAGCCCGCCACCTGGATCTCGCTCGGGGTCAGGTTCAGGTACCCGTTCGATATCTTCCTGGTGAAGGGGGAGGTGATGTCGGACAGGCTCGCCCTGATCTTGGCGAGGTAGGCCCTCTGGAGATCGGTGAGGTGTGTCGACTCCATCTTGTCGAGATAGGGCATGGCGTTCAGTTCCAGATTGGAGATGATGTTCTGCCGCATGCTCGCCTTGTCTTCGTCCCTCTGCTTGAGGAGGACCTTCAGCGCCGCGTTCATTTCCTCGAGATACTGCCTGCTCTGCAGCAGGTCGCTTTCACGGGATCTGAGGGTCACCGCCGTGGATGTCTTCTCCTCGATCTCCCGCTTCAGCCGTTCGTTCACACGGGTGAGCTCGGAGGTCCGCTCCCTCACGAGCTCTTCGAGTCGTTCGCGGTACCTGCCGAGCTCCTCCTCGGCCCTTTTGCGGTCTGTGATGTCGCGCGAGACCCCGTGGATGCCGACGATCCTGCCGTTGTTGTCCCGGATGGCGGATCCGACCATTTCGAGCCACACGGTGGAACCGTTCTTGTGGTAGTATTCCAGCTCCATCTTCACCGAACGGTCCGGGTCCACACCCTCCTGTCCGTCGCGCTCGATTTCCGCTGCGAGGGCCTGGACGGCCCTGGCATAGGACTCGGGGGTGAGCGTGTCCCTGACCGTCTGGTTCTGTCTCTCCTGCGGGGTGTA
Organism: uncultured Bacteriovoracaceae bacterium; assembly: GCA_964572405.1. GTDB lineage: Bacteria > Desulfobacterota > Desulfomonilia > UBA1062 > UBA1062 > MWEI01. The sequence goes on along the minus strand of CAZNGL010000012.1, from coordinate 29,482 downwards.
TCCGAGAACCTTCTCCACGGAGGGGCTGTCATAGGTGATCCTGAGGTCCAGGTCCGCGGTCCAGATGATGTCGTTCATCTTCTCTGTGAGGTACCGGTACTTGGCCTCGCTGTCCTGCAGGGCCTTCTCGTACGCTGTGCGGCGTTCCATCTCCTGCTGGAGTTGTTCGTTGGCCCTGAGGAGGTCGGCGGTCCGTTCCCTGACGAGGTCCTCCAGGTGTGCACGGTGCTTCGAGAGCTCCTGCTCCATCTCGACGGTTTTCGTCACGTCCCGGGCAACGGCGATGACCGTTTCTATGCGGCCGTTGCGCACGAACGGCGCGCTCCTGGTCTCGCCGAACCTGATCTTTCCGTCCCTGGTGATGAACCGGTATATGGATGGGGAGATCTTCTTTCCTGCAAGCAGCTTGGCGGTGTCCTCCACGGCCTTTTCGAGATCATCCGGATGCAGCACACCCAGTTCCGGCAGGGTTTTCCCGATCAGCTCCCCGGGTTTGTACCCCAGGGAGTTCTCGACACTCGGGGATACGCTGACGAGCCTGAACTGGAGGTCGACGGAGTACAGGACGTCATTGGCCAGGGAGAAGTGTGTCAGGTATCTGCGGATCTCGTCCTCGGACAGGGAGTTGGGGGTCCGGGTTGTCCTCAGGTCGCCCTGGGGCCCGTTCAGGGGCTTCTCGGGTTTTCCTGGAGGCGTTTCCTGATCAACTATGGTCTGCGACTTCTTTCCTGCCTGTTCAGCTGTCCGCTCTCTGTTCCGACCCTCTTTCACACGCTGCCCTCTCAACAGAATTCAATAATATGTTACGGAGATTCATGGAACCCCGACACACACCTGAGAACAGGTATAGTTCAATAATAATACCCAACAATCATATGACAAGGCTATGAGAAAAAGAAGGGTTCCAGCAAGACGGCTTATACATGGCGCGTTCTTCCGCCGTTCTCTCTGAAGGGGTGAAACGGCCTATGAGAAACACGGGTGATGTGCAGCGGGAGCATGAGATCGTGGCGGAAGCGCATGGGAATCGAACCCACCCGGGACGCTCGTCGCACCCCACAACCGGATTTGAAGTCCGGGGGGCCCACCAGGACCCGTCCGCTTCCGTCAGGACCATATCACAGTCCGCAGGGGATGATCAACGTCCCTCATCCGGGAACCAGGGGGAATGACAGTGTCCGAACCGAGAAGGGTTCCACCGGGTTGTTGCGATTTTGTATCTTGACACCCCGAACCCAAACGGTCTTTGATATTGCCATGTCACTGCGTCTCGTGGTCTGCCTTGTCGTGTCCGTCCTGGTCCACGTGGCGATCCTCATCCAGCCCATCATGATCATGGCGAAACAGGCATTCCAGGAGCGGCCGTACGTTCCGGTGAGGCTCGTGAACCTCCCCCAGGAGCTGCTGGAGCCCCTCAGGGAACTGGCCGAGATCGATCAGCCGCCGGTGCCCGAGGAGGAAGAGGGCTCCGAAGGGGTGCGCTTCGTCGCCGAAGGCGGTGTGGCCCCCGGTTATCTTGACCGGCTCAAGATTAAGATCTTCCGGATCTGGGAGTACCCCGAGGATGCCATATTCAGGGGGGAGCAGGGCAGGGTGAGCATCGGGTTCGTGCTCAACGCCATGGGCGAGGTCATCGACATCGGGGTGGAGACGAGCTCCGGTTCAGAGAGTCTCGACGCAGCTGCCATGGCGGCCATCGAGAAGGCCGCCCCCTTCGGCCCCCTCGTGGACAGTTCCCCGGACAGGAAGCTGAAGATCACCGGGCACTTCGCCTATGTGCTCGATTGACAGGACCGTCCGCCCCGGGACATTGACCCGGACAGTGCTCATGATTATCATATCCGTGACGATAGGAGAGATATGGACCCGATCCGCGGAACGAACGTGTCCCTCGAGATGGCCCTGATCGCCGCCAAGGCGCGGGAGATCCAGGACAAGGTGAGCCTGGCCGGCACGAAGCTCGCCATCGACACCCAGAAGATGGAAGGCCAGGAGCTCGTGAAGATGCTGGAGAGCCTGGGCACCATCATCGACACCTACGCCTAGCCCCCCTGCCTGCCGGTTCCCGCCTCTCTTCACCACACCTGCGGAAATTCGCTGAACCGCGGCGCGCGGCCGCAGGGTCTCTTGGTTCTTGCATATCTCGCCCCAAAGGGCTAAAGAGCTTCGGTATGCGGTTTCTGCTCACCAATGACGACGGCATCTATGCCCAGGGCCTCGCCTCCATCAAGCACGAGCTCGAAAAGGTCGGCGAGGTGGTGGTCATCGCCCCCCTCACCGAGCAGTCCGCCGTGGGGCACGCCATCACCATCTCCGACCCGCTCAAGGTCATCCCGGTCCACCGCTCCGGCGAGTTCTACGGGTGGGGCATCACCGGTTCGCCCGCCGACTGCGTGAAGCTGGGCATATCGTGCATCATGGACCACGCCCCGGACGTGGTGGTCTCCGGCATCAACAGGGGGGAGAACGTGGGCATCAACGTGCTCTACTCGGGCACCGTGTCCGCGGCCACCGAGGCGCTCATCCTGGGCTTCACCGGCATGGCGATCTCCGTGGACAACTACCTGGCCCCCGACTACCGCGCAGCGAGCACCTTCGGGTCGCGGCTCGCCCGGATGCTTGCCGCCAGGAACGAGCCGCTGCCCTGTGCCCTGAACGTGAACTGCCCTTCGGCAGGCCCGGAGGACGTCAGGGGGGTGCGCCTGACCCGGCAGGGGGATTCCCGCATCGTGGACGAGTTCACCCGGCGCGAGAGCCCGAGGGGCACCGTCTACTACTGGCAGGGCGGGCTGACGAGGGTCATAGACGAGGCCGAGGACACCGACGCGGTATGCCTCGGGAACAAGATGATCTCCGTCACCCCCATCCACTACCGGCTCGGCATGCAGTCCGTGGGCGACAGCGCACTGACCCAGGCCGACCTGGAGACGCTGCTGCATGGAGCTTGAGCGCTTCGAGGAGCGGCTGGGCTACGCGTTCAGGGATCAGGGGCTCCTCAGGGAGGCTCTCACGCACACCACCTACGTGAACGAGCACCGCGACGAGGCAGTCCGGGACAACCAGCGCCTGGAGTTCCTCGGCGACACCGTGATCAACTCCATCATCACCGCCCGGCTCTTCCACCTCTTCCCCGAGGAGAAGGAAGGACCGCTCACCAAGAAGCGGGCAGAGCTCATCAGCGAGGGGGCCCTTTCCAGGATCGCCCGGCACCTGGGTATCGGCGCATACCTGTTCCTGGGCAAGGGGGAGGAACTCGACGGCGGGAGGAAAAAGGCATCCCTGCTGGCCGATGCCTACGAGGCCGTCGTGGGCGCCATGTTCCTCGACAGCTCCTACGAGGAGACGGCCCGGGTCGTGCACCGGCACTTCGCAGAGGCGTTCGGCGCCTTCGAGGAGCTCTCCATCACCGACTACAAGAGCCTGCTCCTGGAGTTCTGCCAGTCCCGGTTCAAGACCCTGCCGCGGATCGCCGTGGTCCATGAGCGCGGACCCGAGCACGAAAAGGAGTTCGAGGTGAACGTGACCCTGGAGGGGGGCGTCATCGGCCGGGGTACGGGCAAGAACAAGAAGCAGGCCGCACAGGAGGCCTGCAAGGAGGCGCTGCGATCGCTGGGTTACCCCCTGTAGTCGTCCCGGTCTTCGTGTCCAACCTGGGATGCCCGCACCGGTGCGTGTTCTGCGACCAGGGACAGTTCTCGGCCCCTGCGGCGCCGCAGGATGTACCACGTCTCGTCCACGACTTCCTCTCGCAGTGCTCCCGCGCTCCGGAGCGCCGCCGCATCGTCGCTTTCTTCGGCGGGTCGTTCACGGGCATCGATGGGGATGCCTTCCAGGGGTATCTCGCCGTGACCCGTGACCTCATCGGCCAGGGCGTCATCCATGGGGCCAAGGCTTCCACCCGGCCCGACATGGTCACCCGGGAGGTCCTGGAACTCCTGAAAAGATCGGGGTTCGAAGAGCTGGAGATCGGCGTCCAGTCCATGGACGACCGGGTGCTCCATGCCAGCGGTCGGGGGCATTGCAGCAGGGACTCGCTGCGCGCCTGCGCCCTGGTCAGGGGGGCGAGCCTGCGCCTCGGTGTCCAGCTCATGCCGGGTCTCCCCGGAGAGGACGCGGCGAGCTTCCGCGCCACCGTGGATGCCGTGTGCTCCATGGCCCCCGACACCGCGCGGATCTATCCCACCGTGGTGCTTGCGGGGACGCCTCTGGAGGCGCTCCATCAGAGCGGCCGCTACCAGCCCCTCACCCTCGAGGAGGCCATAGGCAGGACGCTCCATGCCATGGTGCGCCTCCAGGGTATCGGGTGCACGATTCTGCGCATGGGACTGCCCCAGGCGGCATCGCTCAGGGTGATAGCCGGCCCCTTCCATCCCTGTCTCGGCTTCCTCGTGAAGGCCCATGCGTTCCGGATCATGGCCACGAGGGCCATGGATGCCCTCGGCGGGGCGTGCACGCTCACGGTCAACCCCCGGGACGTCCCCGAACTGGTGGGCTATCGGCGCGCCAACGAGCGCGACCTCAAGTTTCAGTACAGTTTTGATGAAACAATTCCGAGGGGATATGTCAGAGCACATGACGGAAGAGAAAGTGCTTGTATCCAACTACAGGATATTTTAGAGTATATTTCATGAAATCGCCCATTGTTGATGTGCATTCCATTCCGGTGCTCCCGGAGATTGCGGATTCCGTGATCAGAATGGCACTTGACGAGGACCTGTCCGTCTCCCGGGTCGCGCGGGTCATCGAAAAGGACCAGGCCCTGACGGCCCGTATCCTGTCGCTCGCCAACTCGAGCTTCTACAAGCGGTCGCGCCAGATCGGCACGGTGAAGGACGCCATGGTGGCCATCGGTGTCGAGGCGGTGAGGACCCTTGCCCTGGGGCTCTGCATCCTCAACGTGTTTCCCGCCCGGCGTGACGGCGCCTTCGACCACAAGGAGTTCTGGAGGCACTCCATCGGCTGCGCCATGTACGCCGAGGCCATGATGAACAGGGTCTCGCCGCAGCTCGGTGCCAAGGCCTTCTGCACCGGTCTCCTCCACGATATCGGAAAGCTGGTGCTGGACCTCACGCGGCACGAGGAGTACCGGGCTGCCGTGGAACAGGCCAGGGAGGGGTCCCGACCCCTGGACGAGATCGAAAAGGAGGTCCTCGGCATCACCCATGCCGAGGTGGGCCATGACGTGCTCGCCCACTGGAAGCTTCCCAGGCTCTACGAGGAGTCCGTGTGGTGTCACCATGCACCCGTCCAGGTGATCGACGAGGAGCAGTTCAGGATCTCCGGCATCGTGAACATCGCCAACACGCTCACCCACATGACCGGCATCGGCAGTTCCGGGAACTGCTACCCGCAGCTGGTTCCGGGCTCCCAGCTGAAGAAGTTCTCCCTGAGCGAGGCGGTGCTGGACGAGCTCATGGCAAGCGTCCCCAGGCAGATTGACCTGATCTGCGAGGAGATCGGCATCGGGAAGCCTGTGGAGGGGCTCTTCGGCCTGGTGAACAGGGCCAGCATGCGGCTGTCCGAGATATCCATGAAGCTCCAGCAGGAGAGCATTCTCTCAGGCATCGCCCGGAGACGCTCGGACATCCTGCTGCAGGTGCTCAAGGAGCTGAACAACACCTCCAAGATCACCGACGCCATGGCCAGCGCCTCAGAGGCCCTGTTCCGCGCGGGGCTCATCACGGGTTTCCTGGGAGGGTTCAAGCTGGGAGACACGAACCTCGTGTACGAGCACCGGCAAGACGGGTCCCCCCGGTTCATCAAGGTGGGGGATGCAGAGGTCAAGGCCCTCATCATCGAAGGCGGGTATTCGGCGGGTATGAGTCTCCCGTCGGGGATCTTCGTCTACCTCGACCTGAGCGACCTGGAACTGGGCGATGACCAGGAGTTCATCTCATCGCTCATCACCGCCGTGGCCTCGTCCCTGAGGCGCATCCATGCCGAGAATTCGCTGGGCCAGGAGAAGACCCTCCTGAGGCAGGCCCTGAAGACCGCATCCCACGAGAAGCAGAAGACCGAGGAGCTCATGCACCTGAACCGGGAGCTCATGGATGCATCGAGCTTCGGGCTGTGCCTGGTGGACGAGAGAAACCAGGTGCGCATCGAGAACGCCATGTCCCAGGAACTCAGGAGTCTCCTGGGTATCGAGGGAAAGGACCTCTTCGTGGCGCTTCAGGCCTCGCCCGAGAAGGGCGCCGCGCTCCTGCGGGAGGCCCTGCTGGAGCGTTCCATCCGGGATGTCGTCTGGGCAAGGGACGGAAGGTCCCTGCGGATCACCGTGCGTCCGGTCATGGTGAACAACTGGACGCTGCTGGCCCTGTGGGACATCACGAGCGAGATCGACGAGCAGAAGCGCACCCTGGCTTACGCCAAGATGTCCGTGGTGGGGTCGCTGGCCGCTTCCATGGCCCACAACATGAAGAGCCCGCTGGGGGCCATCCACGGGTTCGCGAGCATCATCCGCGACGACCTCAGGCTGAACAGGATTCGGGTGCTCAGGGGCAGCGAGGAGGACCAGGACCTGCCCGACATGCTGGCCAACATCACCACGGCCTCCGAGAACCTCCTGAAGATCGTCAACCAGCTGCTGGCCTTCACCCGGAAGTGGGAAAGCCCGGAAGGGGAGGTGGGGCTCGAGGGATTCATGGAGGGGGCCTTCCAGATCGTGAACACCCAGGCTGCGGCAGCCGGGGTCACGCTGGTGGGCGAGGTGGAGCAGGCGAAGGTCCGCATGAAGGCCGAGGCCATGGAGCAGGTGCTCATCAATCTGCTCATGAACGCGGTGAACGCATCGTCCAAGGGCTCCGAGGTCCTGGTGAAGGCGGCCAGGAAGGAGGGCGGCGTCGAGTTCCAGGTCATCGACCACGGCATCGGCATGGAACCGGAGCAGACCAGGAAGATCTTCGAACCCCTGTACACGGCCTGGCCGCTCAAGACCGGCATGGGTCTGGGCCTGTCCCTGGCACGGGAGATCGTGGATTCGCTGGGCGGCAGGATATCCGTGACTTCCAGGCTTGCGGAAGGATCCACATTCACGGTATGGATACCTCAGGGCAGGGAAGGATAATGGAACACAGGATTCTCATTGTCGAAGACGACCTCGTTTTCAGGAATTATCTCTACCAGGTCCTGAAATACGACTACGACGTGACCGCCGTTCCCGGGCCGCTGGAAGCCATCAGCGCCATCAGGGAAAAGCCCTTCAGCCTCATGATCACCGACCTCAGGATGCCGGACATGGACGGTCGCGCCCTGGTGGAGAAGGTGCACGGCGAGCTCGACGCGAGCATGATGGTCATCGTGGTCACCGCCTTCGAGGACGACTGGCCCGTGGACCACGCCATGTCGTCGAACGTCTTCCGCTACCTCCGCAAGGGGTCCTTCCTCCCCAGCGAGCTCAAGCAGAACGTGGAGAAGGCCCTCGAGGTGAGGGAGTCCATGGTGAGCCTCAACGAGTACCGCAGGAGGGCGGACATCTCCGAGACCCTGTACAAGGACGTGTTCGACAACTCCAACGACGCCCTGTTCGTCACGGACACCGACATGAGGCCGCTGGCAGCGAACCGCAGGTTCGAGGAGATGTGCGGGTACGATCTGGCGGAGCTCCAGGGCAAGACGCTCTTCGACCTCATCGCGGAGCACGACCGAGAGCAGGCCCGCGGTGCGCTCGCAGCCCAGGCCGCGGGCGAGGGCCCGGGCTCCGTCCGGGTGACCCTCGTGCCGAAAACCGGCCCGCAGCGGCAGGTGAAGGTGTGGGCCAGGCTCGTCACGGACGAGACCGGTTCAGCCAATGCCGTTTTCTGCCTGGCGCGGGATGCGGACCAGGGCCGTGAGGCCGGGGCGAAGGATGCCGTTGCCGGGCTCCAGGCCGAGCTCGAGGAGAAGTCCCGCCGGGTCGAGGAGCTGGAGAAGAAGCTGAAGAAGCTCACCTGGCAGGCAAAGGACATGATCGTCTGGCTGGATGCCGGGTGCACCTGCGAATATATCAATGCTGAAGCCGAGAGGTTGGTGGGGTATGCGCCCGGGAGCATGCAGGGAAGACAGATCCCCTGGGAGGATATCGTCCACGCCGAGGACAGGCCCATCCTGGAGCGGATCAGGGGGCTCATCCGGGAAAAGGCGCAGCGGGACGAGGGCGAGATCCGGGTGCTCTCCGCCTCGGGGCAGGTGGTGCACCTGTCCTACCGGGTCTTCCTGGAGCATGACGATCGGGGGGGCTGCGGCATCTCCATCGTGGCGGAGGACGTGAGCCAGCAGAAGGCCTTCGAACAGGAGCTCAAGAACGCCAACAGCAAGCTCCAGGAATTCAACGAGCGCCTCGCGGGCGGCGTCAGCCAGAAGATCCGGGCGCTCATGGAGTCGGAAGAGCGCTACAAGAACATCGTGGAGGACTCCGGCGACATCATCTTCTCGCTGGACGGCGAGGCGCGCATCGTCTACATGAACCGCAGGGGGCTCCAGACCCTGGGCATGGGCATGGACCAGGTCCAGGGAACGCACTGCAGCGCGTTCATCACGGACGAGATTTCAAAGAAGAGACTGGACAGAATCATCAGCGCCATGGACACCAGCGATTTCCACGAGCCCTTCGACCTTGCCATCGATACCCCTTCGGGAAGGAAGATCTACCGGGCCGACCTGGCGAAGATAGGAGACAAGTCCAGGCCCGAGACCGTGTGCGTGGCCCGCGACATCAGCGAGGACATCGCCAAGAAGAAGCGCCTCCAGCTGCTGGCCAACATCGAGCACTACAGCATGGACGCCATCATCGGGTTCGACGCCGCGGGCAGGATCCTTTCCTGGAACCAGGGTGCCCGGGAGATGTTCGGGTGGGCCGAGGAAGAGGTCGTGGGCAGGGACGTGTTCATCCTGGTGCCTCAGGAGGGCCTGAGCGAGGCGGAGGACATGCTCATCGAGGTGGGCTCCAAGGGGCTCATCAAGGAGTACGAGGCCAGGTGGCGGACCAAGGACGGACGGATCCTGGACGTGAGCGTCACCATGACCCAGCTCCGTGACGAGGCGGGCGACGTGTTCGGGTTCTCGGCCATCATCATGGACCTCACCGAGAAGAAGAAGATGGAGACCGCGCTCATCCAGGCCGAGCGGCTCGCCGCCATGGGAAAGCTCTCGGCCAGCATCGCCCACGAGATCAACAATCCGCTCTACGGCATCAGGAGCTGCCTGAACCACGTCCTGGCCGCCGAGAAGGGCGCCATTGACCAGCAGTTCGTGAGGCTGGCCGTCAAGGAGACCGACCGGATCGCTGACCTGATCAGGAACATGAAGACCTTCTACCAGCCCAACGAGGGCAGGGCCCTGGAGGTGGACATCCACGAGCTCCTGAGGGAGGTTTTCATCCTGAACCGGAAGTACCTGGAAGAGAACATGGTGAGGCTCGTCTTCAATCCCTCCGGCGTCTACACCCTGGAGTGCGTGCCCGAACAGATCAAGCAGGTCTTCATCAACATCGTGACCAATGCGGTGGAAGCCATGCCGGAAGGCGGAGAGCTCCATGTCGTCACCCGCGTGAACGAAGGCTCCGACGCGGTGGAGATCTCCTTCCGGGACACCGGGGTGGGCATCGCCCGGGAGGACCTCGGGCAGATCTTCGACATGTTCTATTCCAAGAAGCCCATGGTCAAGGGCGTGGGGCTCGGGCTGTCCGTGAGCTACGGCATCGTGAAGCGCCACGGCGGCACCATCGACGTGGCCAGCGAGGAGGGGAAGTGGACCACGGTGACCGTGACCCTCCCCCTGAGGACTCCCTTCGCCCGGCAGATGCAGCTCGACCTGAAGTAGCATGAGCGGTTTTTTTGCCTCAGGCTATGTCTCCATCGTGGGGAGGCCCAACGTGGGGAAGTCCACCTTCCTGAACCGGGTGCTCGAGACCAAGCTCTCCATCACCACGCCCAAGCCCCAGACCACGCGCGACCGCATCCTGGGCATATGGAATGCGCCGGACGCCCAGGTCATCTTCCTGGACACCCCAGGCATCCACGACTCCGACAAGGCGCTCAACCGCTACATGCTGGACAAGGCCGTCTCGTCCATCCAGGACGCCGACCTGGCGCTCGTCATGACGGACCCTTCCGACACCATGGAGCACCTGGGCGAGGTGGTGGGCCTCGTGGCACAGGCGGCCAAGGACGCCATCCTGGTGCTCAACAAGGCGGACCTGCTCTCGGAGGAGGCCTGCGAGGCGAAGCTCTCCGGGCTGCGGGCACTGTACCGGTTCGTCCACGCCTGCGCCGTGTCGTCCACCCTGGGAACCGGCGTCGACGCGCTGCTCGGGCAGATCAAGGCCCGGCTCCCCGAAGGGCCACGCTACTTTCCCGACGACATGATCACCGACGCGCCGGTGAGGTTCCTGTGTCAGGAGATCATCCGGGAAAAGGTCTTCACGCTGACCCGCAGGGAGATCCCCTACTCGGTGGCCGTACAGATCGAGGAGTTCAAGGAAGAGACCGAGCCCATGCGCATCAGCGCGGTCATCCACGTGGAGCGGACCTCCCAGAAGGCGATCGTCATCGGCGCGAAAGGCAGGATGCTCAAACAGATCGGGACCGAGGCGCGCCTTGAGATCGAGCGCCTGCTCGGGTGCAGGGTCTTTCTCACCCTCTTCGTGCGGGTCACCAGGGACTGGTCCAAGGACTCAAAGGGCCTCAAGGGCGTGGGGTACCGGTAATGCCTGTGGTAGCCGTCGTGGGCAGGCCGAACGCGGGCAAGTCGACGCTGTTCAACCTCCTCATCGGGGAGCACCGGGCCATCGTGGGCCCCCAGCGGGGCATCACCCGCGACAGGATCTACGGCAGGTGGAGCCTCGGGGAAGGCATGGACGTGGACCTGGTGGACACGGGCGGGTTCGACACCATCGGCGACATCGCCCTGTCGGGTTCGGTGCGGGAGCAGACCATGCTCGCCATAGCCGACGCGGACCTCATCATCTGCCTCTTCGACGGGCGCCAGCCCCCCACGCCCGATGACCGGGAACTGGTGGACATCCTGCGCCGGCGACGGGCACGGGTCATCTACGTGGCCAACAAGGTGGACGACCCGTCGCTCACCCATGTGTCAGCGCCGCTGTACGAACTGGGGATCGACGAGCCCATCGAGGTCTCGGCGCTGAACAGGCGGGGCATCCGGGAGCTGAGCGATGCCGTGAGGCGGAGCCTCGCCGGGCTTGCCCTCCCGTCGGTGGAGGAGGACACCGGCGCCGTCCGGGTGAGCATCATGGGCAGACCCAACGTGGGCAAGTCCATGCTGCTGAACCGCATCATCGGCCAGGACAGGGCCATCGTCTCCCCCGTGGCCGGCACCACCCGCGACTACGTGGACATATCCGTGAAGCGCCAGGGCAGGGAGTACGTCTTCGTGGATACCGCCGGGGTCAGGAGAAAGGCGCGCATCGACGACCAGATCGAGCGGCTGAGCGTCATGAGGACCCTGCAGAACATCGCCAAGTCCCACGTGTGCCTGCTCCTGGTGGACACCGTGGAGGGCATGACCGACCAGGACAAGCGCCTGTGCGGCCTCATCATGGACCACGGCAGGGCCTTCGTGCTCGTGGTGAACAAGGCCGACCTCGTGGACGAGAAGGAGGGGAGGACGGTGCGGGACAAGGTGCGCCACAGCCTGCGGTTCATGCCCGACGCACCCGTCGCCTTCACCTCCGCGCTCACGGGCAGGAACGTGGACGGGCTCTTTCCCCTCATCGACGCCCTGTTCGCCAAGACCACCAGCCGGGTTCCCACCGGCAGGCTGAACCGTCTTCTGTCCGACATCAACACCGTCCATACCCCGCCGGTGGTGAAGAACAGGCCCCTGAAGGTGTACTACATCACGCAGACCGGCATCGTGCCCCCCCGCTTCCAGGTGGTGGTGAACTCGCCCGAATCAGTGCCGGCGACCTATTCGCGGTTTCTGATGCATTCCATAAAGAAGGCCTGCGACATGGAGGGCATCCCCGTCATCATCCACTTCGCGGCAAGGAAGTAAGCCTTCCCCGGCCTGAAGACCCCAGGCATTCTCATGTTGACATATGGACTGACATGTGTTTCTATTTACAGAAACTCAGCAATTCCTGTCCTGCGCTCGCGAGGCACCATGCCGGTGCCGTCTTTTCAGGACGAACATGCACGGAAACGACGACTGGCACGCCAGGCCGTAACGAATACACAATGGAGGATGACGCATGAAGGTTTTCTTGACTGAAGATGAGATCCCACGGCAATGGTACAACCTGGCAGCGGACCTTCCCACCCCGCTGCAGCCACCGCTGGGACCCGACGGCAACCCGGTGAGCCCCGAAGCCCTGGCCCCGGTCTTCCCCATGAATATTGTGGAGCAGGAGGTGAGCCAGCAGCGCTGGATCGATATCCCTGAAGAGGTGCTGGCTATCCTGTACCAGTGGAGACCCTCGCCGCTTCACCGTGCCGTTTTCCTTGAAAAGGCGCTGAAGACCCCTGCAAAGATCTACTACAAGAACGAGGGGGTGTCCCCTGCCGGGAGCCACAAGCCCAACACGGCCGTACCCCAGGCATGGTACAACAAGCAGTTCGGCATCGAGAAGATCACCACCGAGACCGGCGCCGGACAGTGGGGCAGCGCCCTGTCGTATGCCTGTGCGCTCATCGGCCTGCAGTGCAAGGTGTTCATGGTGCGGATCAGCTTCGAGCAGAAGCCCTTCCGCAAGCTCATGATGAACGTGTGGGGCGCCGAGTGCGTGGCCAGCCCTTCCACCCACACCCAGGCCGGCCGTGACATCCTGGACAAGGACCCGGACACGCCGGGCAGCCTCGGCATCGCCATCAGCGAGGCCGTGGAGGCGGCGGTCACCGACCCCACCGGCAAGACCCGTTATTCCCTGGGCAGCGTGCTGAACCATGTCATGCTCCACCAGACCATCATCGGGCTGGAGGCAAAGAAGCAGCTGGCCAAGATCGGGGAGAAGAAGGTGGACGTGGTCATCGGGTGCGCGGGTGGCGGGAGCAATTTCGCAGGCATCTCGTTCCCCTTTGTCCTGGACAAGATCAACGGGGCCCAGATCGACATCATCCCGGTGGAGCCCTCCTCCTGCCCGACGCTCACCAGAGCTCCCTTTGCCTACGACCACGGCGACGTGGCCAAGATGACCCCGCTGCTGCCCATGCACTCCCTGGGCCACGAGTTCGTCTCCCCCCCCATCCATGCGGGCGGGCTGCGGTACCACGGCATGGCCCCGCTGGTGAGTGCGGCCGTGGTGGAGGGCCTGCTCACACCGCGGTCCATGAACCAGCTCAAGTGCTACGAGAGCGCCATGCTGTGGGCGCGGACCGAGGGGTTCATCCCGGCGCCCGAGACGTCGCACGCCATCGCGGCGGTCATCGATGAGGCCGTCAAGGCACGGGAAGAGGGCAAGGAGAAGGTGATTCTCTTCAACTGGAGCGGACACGGGCTCATGGACCTCAAGGGCTACGAGAGCTACATGGAAGGAAAACTCATCGACTTCCCGCTGCCCGAAGAGGACCTCCAGGCGTCCATCAGGTCACTGGAAGGCCTGCCCAAACCCAGGGTGGCCAAGACGGGAAGATGGTAGACCGCGACCCGTCACCGTACGACGATCTCATGGCCAGGTGCCCGATGCTCGGGCACCTGGTCCCCTTCACCTACTGCATGGGGCCCGCGTCGCCGCTGCCGTGCAGGAAGATCCTGGACTGCTGGCACGAACGGATCGACATCGCGGCCTACCTGGAAGGGATCCTGACCCCGGCCGAGATGCAGACCCTCCTCGCACCCCCCAAGCCCAAGGTGTCCCAGCTCATGGAGCTGATCCAGAACGCGCAGAGGCGGAAGAAGGGGTAGGATCCGTTCACCCGGGCGGTGTGGGCCTTGCCCCCGGTTCAGAAGATGTCAGCCAGCACGCCCAGTGCCTCGGATACCTGTTCCTGACGGAAGCCCAGAGTACGCATGCCCTCATCGAGGGGCGCGGTGTCCAGGTTCTCGATGATGAACCCCGGGAGGAACTTCAGCACAAGGGCATCGGCGAGGTAGACGAGGTTAACGAGCTCCCTGTTGTTCGCGGCCTTGTCCGGGTGGTGATGGAACAGGATCACGTCCTTGATGGCCTCGGGGAGCTTCCAGCTCTCCGCGAGGTGGAGGCCGGCCAGGTTGTGGTCGATGCCGAAGATCTTCTGCTCCAGGATGCTCGAGTCCTCCCCGTGGGCCTGCATGATGCGGTAGAACAGAGGCTGCACCCGGGCCATGTACTGGTCGAGCACCACCTTGCCGATGTCGTGGAGGAGCCCCGCGGTGTATGCCAGGTCGGGCCGTATCAGGCCCGACATCGAGGCGAGCCGCTCGCTGAGGCGGGCTATGGCCAGGGAGTGGTAGAAGAGGCCTCCGCGCATGAGGGAGTACCCCTGGTCCGTGCCGGTCAGGAATTTCTCGGCCTGGGCGGTGATCACCAGCTGGAGCAGGGTCCTGCTCCCGAGGATCATGATGGCCTCGTCGATGGTCTCGATCTTCCTCGGGACACCCAGGTATGAGGAGTTGCACAGCTTCAGGACCTCGGCGGTGAGCACCTGGTCCTTCCTGATCTCGGCGCCGATGGCGGCGAAGTCGCTCCGGTCGTCGGCGATCATGCCCGCGATGCCCAGGGCGATCTGGGGTATGGGCTGGAGTCCCTCGATGGTCTTCCCGATCTCGGCCAGCGCCGGCATGGTGATCTGTCTGGTGCCGGCCCGCCGCGAGTCCTTCATGACCGGTTCGATGGAGCAGGAGGCCCTGTCCACGTCCAGCATGATGCAGAACCCGATGACCCCGCTGGCCTCCAGGAACTCGATGGGTATGGCGTTCTGTTTGAGGATCTTCAGGGTGACGTCCAGGGTGCGGCCCCCGATGTTCAGGGTCAGGTCCCGCTGCGTGCTGGGGTCGATGAGGGCCCCCCCGGCTATGTATGCGGACATGTCACCGGTCACGGCTCCCTCCTCCTGCAGCTCCTTGAGGAACAGGGGTATGCCCGTGGTGGCATAGTAGGTGTACTGGCACTCCGGGATGTCGCAGAGCGGTTCGGGCAGCAGGATGTGGAGCATGCCGCCGATGTGCCTCTTCCTGTCGATGATGGCCAGGCCGACGCAGGACCCCAGATAGGCCTTCATCTGGCCCGATCGCCTGATCTCCATGCCCCCGCTCGGCACGATGGTCATCGGTGACGCCCCCGTGTTTTCTGGTACATCCTGATAGATAATGTCCCCGAGGCGGGGATGCAAGCAATGCCCGGGCTCATGGCCATGAATAGAAGCCGCCCTTGTTCTCGCCCCTGCGCCGGTACACCACCACCGTGGGGTTCTGGGTCTTGGACATGGTCTCGAGGGTTTTCAGGGACTCCTCGTAGTACCCGATCTGGTCGACGAGGTGACAGTTCAGGCCCATGGATGCGGTCATGACCCTCCCGTCGGCGATGAGCGTGAGGTCCTCGGGGGTGACGGGCCGCCTCGCCTTGACCTTGGCCATGAAGTCCCTGTGGAACTCGGTGACGATGCCTTCGAGGAGCGCCTTGTCCTCGGCGTTCATGTCGCGGAGCAACGTGCCGGAATCCTTGAGCTTGCCCGAGGTCAGCGTCTGATTCCTGATGCCCAGCTTGTCCATGAGGCCGCCCAGGCTGATGGAGGGGAGCATCACGCCCACGTTGCCCACCACGGCCGACGGCAGGGCAACGATGGTGTCCGCGGAGAGCGCGGCCATGTATGCGCCCGAGGTGCCCTGCCCGGTGATGCAGGCCACCACGGGGATCTTGTGCTCCTCCTTGAAGGAGAGGATGGCCTTGTAGACCAGGTCCGAGGCGGTGACGCCGCCGCCCGGGGAGTCGATCTTCAGGAGGATGCCCTTGACGGTCTTGTCCTTCCCGGCGATTTCGAAGATGCCCTCGAGCCGTTCCAGGGTCCCCTGGCGCTGGATGAACCCGTCCCGCATGGCCGTGGTGGAGATGACTCCCAGCACCTCCACCACCAGGACCTTGTCGTCGGATCCTTCCCTGATGGTGCGTTCCTCAAAGGGCTGCATCTCCATGAAGCTGCCCAGGTCGAGGTTGATGTATGCGCATCCCTGGAGTGCCAGCATGCACAGCAGGGCCGGGAGCATGCCCGTTGTTGCCGAACGGACGCTATTCATCGCGGATTTCACCTCCTACGGTAATCTCGGGGATCAGGAGCGTGGGCTGCGCGTCGGCCACGGGCACGCCCTGGCCGTCCTTGCCGCAGGTGCCGATGCCGTAGCCGAGGTCGTTGCCGACCAGCTCGATGGAGTTCAGGATCTTCGGGCCGTTGCCGATCAGGGTGGCGCCCCTGATGGGTTCGCCCACCTCGCCGTTCTCGATGAGATAGCCCTCGGCCACGTTGAAGACGAAGTCGCCGGTGACGGTGTTGACCTGCCCACCCCCCATCTTCTTCACGAAGATGCCCGAGTGGGCCTGGCGCACGATCTCGCCCGGCTGAGAGTCGCCGGGGTGGATGATGGTGTTGGTCATGCGGCAGATGGGCCGGTGGCGGTACGATTCCCTGCGGGCATTCCCGGTGAGCGGCAGGCCGAACTTCCGGGCCGTGATGAGGTCGGTCATGAAGCCCTTGAGGACACCCTTTTCCACCAGGATCGAGCGCCGGGAGGGGCTTCCCTCGTCGTCGCACCCCAGGCTTCCCCGCAGCCCCCTGATGGTGCCGTCGTCGATGACCGTGATGGCGGGGGAGGCGACCTGCAGGCCCATCTTGCCGGAGTACACGGACAGGCCCTCGCCGGCGAGGTCCGCCTCCAGCCCGTGCCCGATGGCCTCGTGGACCATGGTGCCGCCGGCGTCGCTGGCGAGCACCACGGGCATGGTGCCCGCGGGCGCCCGCCTGGCCCTGATGGTGTTCAGCGCCCTGCCGATGGCCCTGCGGGCGATCTCCTCAGGCGGGACCTCGGTGAGGAGCTCGAACCCGCGGGACCCGCCCACGGGCTCGTAGCCGGTCTCCATGAGGCTGTCCTTCGCCACGATCCCCTGCACCACGAAGATGATGGAGTCCCGTGTATCCTCCGCGGTGAAGCCCAGGGAGTTTGCGATGAACACCGTCCTGGCGCCGTCGCCGTACATGACCTTGACCTGCATCACGGATTTGTCCATGCCCCACGCCACGGCCTCTGCAGAGCGGACGAGCGAGATCTTTTCCATGGGGTCGACCCCCTTGGGGTCGGTTTCCATGAGGACAACGGAAACCGGCGCCCGCCTCTCCAGGGATATGGCACCGGAAAAGGCCCCGGACCTCACCGCGGACGCCACGGTGTCGGCCAGGTCGCCCAGGGCGGACGCGTCGTTGGTGTATGCGAAGGCGGACCGGTCCCCCACGACCACCCGCAGGGCGAACCCCGACTCGTCGGTGATCATGAACTTCTCGATCCGGTGCGCCTCGCAGATGATGGAGGTGCCACTGCGCTGCTCCATGTACAGCTCGGCGAAGTCGCCGCCCTTGGCCAGGGCCCTTTTCAGGAGCCGTTCGCAATCGATGTCGTGCCTGGTCATCTCCATGACTTCGCCTCCCTGGACGCCTCGCGCCGGATGTCCCGTTCCTTGATGGCCTCCTTCTTGCCGTGGGCCTTCCTGCCCTTGGCCAGGCCCAGCTCAACCTTGATGCGGTTGCCCTTGAGGTACAGGCTCAGGGGGATCAGGGTGAGCCCCTTCTCCCGCACCTTGCCCGCCAGGCGCGTGATCTCCCTGCGGTGCAGGAGGAGCTTGCGGGGCCTGGTGGGCTCGTAGTTGAAGATGGATGCCTGCAGGTATGGGCTGATGTGGAAGTTGTTCAGGAAGACCTCCTGGTTCTTCACCTGTGCGTAGCTGTCCTTGATGTTCCCCCCGCCGCTGCGCAGCGACTTCACCTCGGGCCCCCCGAGCACGATCCCCGTCTCGATGGTCTCGATGATGTCGTAGGAATGGCGGGCATTCCTGTTCGTGCACAAGATCTTTCTGGAACCTTCGTCCTTCATGGGTACTGTCTCTTCCAGACACGATCACGGGTGTTCAGGCAAGCTCGAAGATGTCCTGGGCGTTCTCCATGATCTCCCTGCTCATGAACTCGTAGATCTCTGACGCGGTCTTCATCTCGTAGATGTGGCTGACTATGGCCTTGCATTTGTCGATGCTGAGCTTGCGGGCCATCTCCTTCACGTGGGAGATGGCGAAGGCATTGGTGGAGAGCGAGTCGATGCCCATGCCCAGGAGGATCGGGGTGTAGACCTCCCTGCCCGCCATCTCGCCGCACATGGACACGGGGATGCCCGCGTTGTGCGCCGCGTCGATGGTGAACTGGATGAGCCGCAGCACGGCGGGGTGCAGGGGCTCGTAGAGGTAGTTGACATACTCGTTGCCGCGGTCGATGGCGATGGAGTACTGGATGAGGTCGTTGGTGCCCAGGCTGAAGAAGTCCACCTCCTTGGCGAGGATGTCCGCGATGACCGCGGCCGAGGGCACCTCCACCATGATGCCCACGCGGATGTTCTCGTCAAAGGGGATGCCGTCGTTCCTGAGCCCCTGCTTGGTATCTTCGAGGATCTCGCGGGCCTTGTCCAGCTCTTCCATGCCGGAGATCATGGGGAACATGATGGAGGTGTTCCCGTAGTGGCTCGCACGCAGGATCCCCCTGAGCTGCGTCTTGAAGATCTCCACCTCCTTGATGCAGAGCCTGATGGCGCGCAGCCCCATGACCGGGTTCCGCTCGCTGATCCCCCTGCTCAGCGCGGCATAGAGCTTGTCACCGCCGAGGTCCAGGGTCCGGATGATGGTGTTGTAGGGAGAGACCGTCTCCACCACGGACCGGTAGGCCTCGAAGTGGTCCTCTTCCGAGGGGATCTCCTTGCGGATGAGGTAGAGGAACTCGGTCCGGTACAGTCCCACGCCCTCTGCGCCATGGTCGAGGACGGTCCTCACCTCTTCCTTGAACTCGAGGTTGCCCTTCACCTTGATGTACTTGCCGTCCTTCGTGATGGCGGGCTCCCTGGCCTTCTCCTTGAGTTTCAGCTCCAGGCTCAGGTAGGAACGGGCCCTGTTCTGGTATTCCAGGACCTGGGACTCGGACGGGTTGACGATGACCACGCCGGAGATGCCGTCGAGGATGAGCGTGTCGCCCGGGTTGACCAGGGACGAGGCGTTCTCCAGGCCCACCACTGCGGGGATCTCCAGGGAGTGCGCGATGATGGCGGTGTGGGAGGTGAGACCGCCCACGTCGGTGGCGAACCCCATGACCATGGCCTTGTTGAGCATGGCGGTGTCCGCGGGGGACAGGTCGTGGGCCACTATGATGCTGTTTTCCGCCAGGTGGAAGCCGCTGGTGGTCTTCCCGATGAGGTTTCTCAGGAGCCGTTCGCCCACGAAGGACGTGTCGGTCACCCGGCTCTTGATGTAATCGTCCATGATGGACTCGAAGGCCTGCTCGATCTCCTGCAGCGCGATCTTCAGTGCCCATTCCGCGTTGATGTAGTCTTCCGAGATGAGCTGTCTGACGCGGTCCACCAGTGCCGGGTCCTTCAGCATGAGGAGATGGGTCTCCAGGATGAGGCTGTGCTCCTTGATGACATGGTGCGATTCCAGGGTTCGTATGGCCTCGGTGAGCTGCTTCTGGGAGATGTCCAGGGCGCTCTCGAACCGGTTCAGCTCATCCTCGATGCGGTCCTCGGAGATCCTCAGCTTTGGATAGCGCTCGATCTTCCTGGTGTCGATGACCACCGCCTGGCCGATGGCGATGCCAGCCGAGGCCGGGACTCCGTGGAGGATATGAACCTGCTGCTGCGACATCACTCTTCCCCGAAACCATTTCTCACCAGCGTGGCGAGCTGCTCGATGGCCAGGTCCTCGTCGCTGCCGTGTGCCCGTATGATGATCTGGGAACCCTTCACCCCGGCAATGGTGAGCAGTTCCATGATGCTCTTGCCGTTGACCTGCATGTGATCCTTGATCACCTCGATCCGGGAGGAGAAGAGGTTGGCCTGCTTGGAGAACAGTGCGGCGGCTCGCGCATGCAGGCCCAGCCTGTTCGGTATGGTGACATTCTCCTCTCTCATCGTAGCATTGTCCATACCACGGAAAGTGCAAATACGCCATAGACTAACCAGAACACGTTCACGCGCAGCTTGATCAGGACCACACCGAGGAGGAAGACCGCCGTGCCCGCCGCAAGCCCCTGGTCGTGTCCAGACCATCGGGCCCCCAGGCCCAGCGCTGCGCCCGAAAGCAACGGGATGGCCAGGGCCAGACGCCGGGACAGGTCCACGGAGAGCATCCTGCCCAGGGACATGGCGCCCTGGGGCCCGTGGCGGTACCCCAGGCGGAATCCCCAGGCCATGATCCACAGGTGCGCAGCGTTGAAGAGGGTCAGGGCCAGGAAGAGCCCGGAGAGCCGGTCCATGAAGATGCACAGCAGGCAGAGCAGGGCCAGGATGGGTTTCAGTGTGGCCCAGAAGAGGGTGTCCCCCAGCGCCGCCAACGAGCCGGGCAGGGAAGGGGCGAACTTCGGGATCATGTCCTGTCTGCCCTGCTCGTGGAGGTGCAGGTATACCCCGATGATGGTGGGAGCCATGTACGGCTGGGTATTGAAGAAGGCGAGGTGCCGCGAGATGCTTTCCTCCAGGGAACCGGGGGCGACTTCCCTGATGCCCGGGATGATGGCATGGGTGAAGCCCAGGTTCTGCATGCCCTTGAAATTCCAGGCCGCCTGAATGAAGAACGACCTCCACAGGATGGAAAGGGCTGTCCGCGCCGATATGCTCACGGGACAAGCAGTATCACACACGGACGGGGGCGTCAATTCATTCAGTATACACAGGACGTTAGAGGTCGTGGAAGGGTCTGCCGGCCAGAGGGGGACAGGCTAGCGGGATGTCCGGACCCCGATGCGCCCGCAGCAGGCGGTGATCCTGCAGCGGGAGCACCACGGGCTCACGGGCTGGCAGATGCTCTGGCCGTACGGGACGAGGTAGTTGTTGATGTCCTTCCAGTACCGTTTGGGCAGGATCTCCCGCAGCCTCATCTCGGTGTCTTCCGGGGTCTTGGTGGTCACGTAGCCCCAGCGGTTGGTGATCCGGTGCACATGGGTGTCCACGCAGATCCCCATGCCGTCGAAGCCCAGGATGACCACGAGATTGGCGGTCTTCCTGCCCACGCCCGGGAGCTTCATGAGCTCGTCGAGGTCGGACGGGACGGCCCCGCGGTACCTGTCCGCAACGATGCGCGACGCCTCGACGACATGGCGGGCCTTGGTCTTGTAGAACCCCACCGGGTAGATGGCCTTTTCCACTGCCCGCACCGGGAGCGCGGCCAGTGCGTCAGGCGTCGATGCCAGGGAGAACAGCCTCTTGCAGGCCTGTTCCGTGGTGAGGTCCTTGGTGCGCAGCGAGAGCATGGTGGAGATGAGCACCCTGAAGGGGTCGTGGTCCCGGGCGATCCGGCCGACGATGGGTTCGTGGAGCTTCCTGACCTCCCGGGAGAGGACCCGGAAGACCTGGTGGATCACCTCATTGGTCATGGGCAGGGACCTTGCTCCGGTTCGAGGAGACCGGGCATGCCGGGCTCAGAACCCGACCCCCACGCGGAACAGGAAGCGCCTGCTGTCCGTCTGGCCGGCGTAGCTGCCGATCTCCTCAGCATAGGAGAGCAGGTCGACCTGGACGTTCTTCTTTTCAAACCCCACCCCGTAGGTGAGGTAGCCCTGGTTCAGGCCCGCCCTCACGGAGAGGGCATCGGTGAAGCGGTATTCGAAGCCCAGGTGGAGACGTTTGCCCACATCATCGTCCGTCTCCATCTGGGTGAACAGGTCCACGTAGTCCACGGCTACGCTCAGGTGCTCGCCGATGCGGGTGGCCATGCCCAGGTCGACGTGCTCGCCGAGGTCCCGGGCATCGCCCAGCTCGGAGCCCACGAGGTTGTTGGCGCTCAGGCCGATCTGGAAGGAACTGGGCATGTCACCGACCCGGTAGGAGCCCACCTTGTAGATGACACCCACATCCACCAGGGCGCCGGCGCCGTCCTGGATGGCATCCTCGACCCTGTCCTCGAAATCGCCCGATGTGATATCGGGCAGAGTATACTCTCCATGCACGCTCCTGCGCATGATGTACTTGGCACTGGCACCCATGAGCACGCTGCCGTCAAGGAGGGAGAGGGCATACCCTGCGCACACGCCCGCGTCCTCCACGCCGTCCACGATCAGGCGGGGGTACTGCGGGTTCTTCACCTGGAGGCTGGTCTTCACCGTCCCGATGAGCCCGAAGGCGAACTGGGGCCGTACATAGAAGGGGAACGAAGAGACTGCCGCGTGGCCGTGATCACCCATATACCTGCTAAGGAAGGATGCGGTCTGTGCTTCGTCGTCGAAATCACAATCCGCTGCATCCTGGAACATATTGTACGTCTTGCGGTTGGACTCCACCTCCAGGCTCAGGAGGGACGCCCGGGGGTTCTTGATGTCGGCGAGGCCTGCCGGATTGTAGAACAGGGCGTTTGCATCATCCGAGAGGGCGACGAACGCACCCCCCATTCCCAGGGGTCTGGGACCCTTGTAGATGGAGGGCAGCTCCTCCGCTGCCAGGGTGGAGGCCCACTGGACAACAAGTGAAACAAGACATATGTGCAGGATTTTCATTCCCCATCTCCTCTTTTCGGATCCATGCGCATCAGAAAGATGACACATACTGGTACATCCTCTCCGGAGTAAGGTTCTCCAGGATAAGCTCTTCCGTGACCTCCTCCTCGGGGTCAACATCCAGAACCTCATGCAGGAACGCCAGGAGGATTTCCCTGACAGAGGTTTTCTCCGTGTCGGAGCTGGACAATGCATTGACCGCGTTCATGATGTGTATGAAGTCATCCTGGTACGAGGGCAGGGTGGATCCTTCATCATCGGACTCGATGAAATCGGAGGGATCGACCAGGTACCAGAAGTTTGAATACTCGGTTTTTCGCGTTGTCCTGTAGAGCCAGTACGCGGCGGTGTTCATGGGTACGGGTATCATCCCTGGATCCGGGTCGCCGGGATAATAATCAGTGAGGGTGCGGTTCATACCATCGGCGGTCTTGATGCCGAGGTACAGGACGAAGTGGGCAGCCGAGGCGAATCCAAGCTGTATCCTGTCGTCACTCGTTGCCTTACCCGCCTCCACGAGGTCTTCGAGATACCCTTTGGCCTTGAGCGCATTGCTGATAGCGTCCGGGGCAAGCTCGACACCATCTATGTATAACGAACCCTTGTACTTCTCCGGGGTGGTTGAGTCATCAGGCCTGTCGTATGTCGTGACCTTTACCGGATCCATGAGGTCTGTGTTGATCAGGGTCGCTACCTGGTCAAGGGTGGTCTTGGAACCCTCAGGACTGACGATGAAGCGGATCGGGTCCACTGGTGCAATTCCCATGTATGCCGAGGCGAGGAGGCGTGAGCGGACAGGGTCAGGAGAGGCGGCATCGTAGCCGTCCTCGAGGAGGAAAATGACCTGTTCATAATCCCGGTCATCCAGGGCGATGGATGCGTTCTCGGTATCGGAAGCGTAGGAGGTGTCCTCCGAAAACCCCTCGAACAGGCTGTCATTGCTGCAGGCCACCAGCGTAAGACATATCATGACGGTAACAATCAGATTTCGCATGGTCTCCTCCGAATTACCATTACATGCACCGTGTTCATATTCCATATGTTATAGTGTGTCGGATGCAATAATTACACCATTATCACGTCTCCGCTGTAGTATGTCAAAGATTTTTTCCCAGGGGGCAATACGCCCTGGTTGCCACTATGAGCCATTCCCAGAGGTAACCCGAGGAAACAGGGTATGAACCGATGGATCTGACCAACACTCGCGTGCACGTTTCGGATTGATCGGAACGGAATATCGATTCGCCCCATACCGGCAGGAATGGTATGGAAAAAGACAGGGGAATATGGAGAAAAAAAGTATGCATGGGAAAAGAATTGCCCTTTCTCCGGGTGTGCCCGGGAAGGGGATGCTCTCCAGACCTCCTGGTGGGCGATGTTTTTTTCCCGAATTTCCGGCATATTGGGATATGCCGGGGAGGTGTATGAGGGTAGGGTCGGGATTGATCAAGGGCCCCGGAGAAGTTGCCCCAGGGACGGAACAGATATTGCTAGGATGAATGTGTACTGAATGCATAAGCAATAATGAGGATTCATTATTGACTAACAAGCGGTGATCAATTATAAATTATATGTATGAGTATGCCTGTGATACGAAGAAGATCGAACATGTGTGGAACCTTGTGCACGCTCCGGACACGGGTCGCTGGATAGCTGCACAGCAGGAGGGAGATGTCACGTATGGTGAACAGAAGAATACTGATCATGGGTGCATGGTTTCTCTTCCTCGTTCCGGTCCTCGTTTCCTGTTCCGGAGACAGCGGCTCTTCGGCCAAGGTCAGCCCCGAGTCGATCTATGATGCAGGTGCCGCCGTGGGGGCGAGGGGGTACGCGGACTCGTTTCCCATTGAGCTCATGGCACAGGGGGCATCAGGGTCATACGAACGCATCCAGGACGGGCAATCTGTCCAGGCCGGGAAGAGGCGGTTCGCGGTGAGCGTTCAGGGGGACCCCTTAGAGATCGACAGGGTGTTCCTCAGCGACGGCGGGGTGTATCAGGTGGAGGCCCTCAAAGACGGCGACCTCTATGTATGCGACTTCGAGGTAAAGGGCGACAGGCTGTACAAGACACTGCTGGTACAGGTTATCCATGCCGATGAACGCGCGTCCAAGGAGAAGTTTGTCCTGAAGACCTTTGAGAGCGAGAACGATGACAGGCTGATCCTGAACGGTATCGGTATGCTCGCCTCGGCAGACCTCCTCGACGGCGCACGGGACGAGGTCGCGGAGTTCCTGAACGGCATGATGGAACGATCTTTCGCATGCATGCAGGACCAGGATGCTGGCATGATAACCCGTATCTCCTTTGGGGACGGTGATCCGGACACGGTGGATGTTGAGGTCGTCACCCTGGAGCCGGTCCGGGACGATCTCTTTCCCGGTGCGGTCCTGCGTGTGGAATTCATCATCCAGGACGTCGACCTCTCGGCAGTGAGCGTGTACGGACAGGACCTCATCGCCACCAGGGACAATGACCTGGTCCTGGAAATGTATCTGGCACTGGATGACATGAGGACCGACGGTACCCACGGTATTGTCCTTGACCTCCTGGATTCCGCGCAGGCGCACTTCACCCGGGACTTCTTCCTCAGGACCGTGGTGGAGGACAAGATACGGGAAGGCCTCCAGGTCATCGAACTACCCCCGCTGGCCGCAGACCTCCGGCAGATCGCCGATGCCATGGGTGACGCGCTGCCCGTGAGCATCACCATCGATGATACCGAGGTGGACCTCGGGGTGCTGTTCAGCACCCTGGAGATGGACCTTTCCCGGTACCTGTTTGTGGATGTGTATGGTCTCCCCGAGGACACTTCGTCAGAAGGTCTGGCGCTGGGCGCGGGTCTTTTCCTGGCCGATTATGGAGAGGCCGGCGAAGGTGTGGACGACAACCCCGAATCCAGCCCCTTTGATGCTGAAGGGATCTTCGATGACCTGTGCGCCGCCATGACGGACGCTGCTTTCGAAAGGATCCGTCAGGAATATTCCGGCCTTGTCACGAGCCTCACCTACGGAGACGGCTCCGCTGCAACCCAGGATGTCTCCGTCAGGTACCTTGAGATCCAGGATGCATCCAGCCCGTCTGAGAAGACGGTCCGTGTGGATTTCACCATCAGCGACGTGGACCTCAGGGCCGTGTCCCTTTTCGGTCTGAGCCTTATAACCACCCGGAACAACGACCTTTCCATCGACGCCACCTTCAGCATCGCAAGCCGGCAGAATGCGGGGAACGATGAACTGGTGCTGAATGTCCTGGAGGTGTCGAGCGTAGACTTCCAGGACTTTTTCGTCGGTCGGACCCTCGTGGAGGAGCTTGTCAGAAATGATATGCAGGACATGGAAGAGAGCGTGCTCGGTCTCGACGAGGTCCTCGACGGCGCCGGCATTGACCTGGGCATCTCGGGCCGCGAGGCGGGCAGACCCATGTTCCCGTACGTCCTCGACGCCTATTCGCCCTATGCATGGGACCTGCTGCTCCAGCAGGGCGACAGCCTGCGCGTCGCCCTGTCGCAGGACACGCTCAACCGGATGCTCTCGCGTTTGATGGGCCAGGGGTTCGAATGGGATGTGTACGAGATATTGCGGCCCATCCTGGGAAATGACTTCGCAGGGTTCGAACAGGAGCGCCTGGCCGGGGAGGAGACGATCCTCAGGCTGAGCGTCCCCCCGGTCCTCGACCTGCGATCGGGGCGTATCCGCATGCAGCTGGACGATGTGGAGATAGAATACCGCCTGGGCGAGGAGCCCCTGTGGACCGCATCGGTGGACCTCGACCTCATCCTCACGGCACGGGTGGAAGGGGAGGGGCTTGCCTTCTATCTCGATGCCGTCCCGGAGCAGTGCCATTTCCACATCATGAAGGACAAGGCAGGAAAGCTTGCCCTGCTCGATCATTCGAGCCTTGTGAGCGACATTGTTCAGAGGCTGCCGGAAATGCTCGGGGATCAGGCCGGCGGAGCGCTTTTCACCGTGAGTTTCAGCTCCATGGAAGGGTTCCTGGCCCTGGAGGATGTCGATGCGCCTGTCGGCATATCTGCAGACCACGGGTATCTCTACGTGGATGCCGCTGTGTACGATATGGATCTGACAGGGCTCCTCGAGCTGTTCTCGTTGGATTGAGCCCGTGCCTGGTGAACAGGGGCATGGGCCTACGCCCCACCCGGGAGAAGAGGCCGTTGCGTGGTGGTTGAGCGACGGGTTCAGGTGAAATTTTTTTCTTGCCTAGATGAATAGTTATTACTATATTGATAGTAATGAGAGTTCATTATTAGGGCAGGGCGGTGTGGTTCTCCCGAAGTAGTTGGTTTCACAGTACATTCAAGAGAGAAGAAGATATAGTTAGTTGAGGCGCCTTTTTTCATAAAGGGCAGGAAGGTAATGAAGTCTCATTATTAATGAAGCATGTTTTCCATGAGTGGATGTATTCAGCATGGGGGTGTGATGTGAGAATGGAGTCTGATCGGCATGGCGGGGACCTCCCGGTTCCGGGCGGTGACCTATGAAGAGGATCATTCGGGTCTGTGTCAGCCACCCGTACTGGATCGTGGGGTTCGTGGCGGCCGTTACCCTGTTCTTCGGCTTCCAGATACCCGATATCAGCATCGATCCGCGGGTGGAGATCGTGCTGCGCCAGAACAACCCGGTGGAAAAGGAGTACGTTGCCAACAAGGAAAAGTTCGCGCCCTATGCGGACATCCTCGTGGGCATGATGCACCGGGACATCTACAATCCCGCTTCCCTGGGCAAGATCAGGGCCATCATGGACGAGGCCGAGGGGATCAGGGGGGTGAAGAGGGTCACCAGCATCCTCAACGTGAAGAACATCCGGGGCATGGACGGCGGTCTCGAGGTGAAGCCCATGGTGGCGGAGGGCACGGTGCCGCAGACCCCCGGGGACCTGGAGGCTCTCCGCGCCCAGGCCTCTTCATGGGAGGTGTACCAGGGGGCCTATATCACCGGGGACGGCAAAGGTACCGCCCTGGCCATCGTCCTGAACGACGACATCGAGACGGACGATATCGTGCCCATCTACTACCGGCTCGAGGAGATCCTGCAGAAGTACCAGGGCCCCGAGCAGTTCTTCATCTCCGGACCCACCGTGGTGGAGGCCCTCCAGGGCCACTACATGATCAAGGACCTCAAGCTCCTCGTGCCGCTGGTCCTCGTGGTCCTCCTGGTGTCGCTCTTCGTCTTCTTCCGCAGCATCCAGGGCATGCTGCTGCCCCTGCTGGGCGTGGCCATATCCTGCATCTGGACCATGGGGCTCATGGCCATGCTCGGCATACCGCTCACCATGGTGACCACGGCGCTGCCCGTGGCGCTCATGGCCGTGAGTTCGGCATACGGCATCCACGTCCTGGAGAACGTGTTCTCCGACGCCAAGGACGGCTCCTGCGGACAAGACGGCATCATCCGGGCGCTGGACCGGGTGCGGCTCCCGGTCATCATGGCAGGCCTCACCACCATCGCCTCCTTCCTGTCTCTCTGCACCACGCCCATCGTGCCCATCACCCAGTTCGGCCTGCTCTCGGCCTTCGGCATCGCCAGCGCACTCATCCTTGCGCTTACCTTCACCCCCGCGGTCCTGTCCATCCTCGACGCCCGCGGGAGGGTGCACGTGTCACACCACCACACCAGCCGGGACCTGGTTGGACCACTTCTCAGGTGGCTCGAACGGGTCACCATCACGAACAGCAGGACCATCCTGACATGGTCCGTGGTGGTGCTCGTGGTCTCGGTGGTGGGGGCCTTCTTCGTGAAGAGCGACCTCAACCTCATCGAGGACTTCCGCAAGGGCAGCCCCATCCGGGTCGCCGACGAGATCCTCAACAGGAACTTCGCAGGGACCTCGCTCTTCAACGTGGCCCTGACGGGCAACGGCGAGGACACCATGAAGGAGCCCGCGGTGCTCCGCGACATGGAGCGGCTCCAGGAACGCCTCAGCGGCATCGAGAGCGTGGGCAAGGCCGTGTCCGTGGTGGATTTCATCAAGCGCATGAACCAGGCCATGCACGACGGGGACCCCGCGTACTACACCATCCCCGACTCCCGGGAACTCATCGCCCAGTACCTGCTCCTCTTCTCCTTCTCCGGCGGGGGTGAGGAACTGGACTCCTTCGTGAACTACGACTTCAGCCAGGGGCAGATCCTGCTCCAGATGAAGACCCAGAGCGGTTACCTGGCCCAGGAGGTGGTGGACACGGTGGAGGACTTCGAGCGCAACGACCTCCGGAGCGGGGGGATAACGGGCATCCTCACCACCGGGCTCGCCATGCTCGCCAAGGAGTTCAACCGGCTCGTGGTGTGGAGCCAGGTGACGAGCTTTGTCGTGGCCTTTGTCCTGGTCATGCTCGTCACCGCTCTCACCTTCAGGTCGATGAAGCTCGGGGTCTACAGCATGATCCCGCTCGTTGTGCCCATCATCTTCAACTTCGGGGTCATGGGCATGGCGGGCATCAAGCTGAATGCAGCCACCGCCATCATCGCGAGCCTCGCCATCGGCATGGGCATCGACTACTCCATCCACTTCCTCAGCAGGTACCGCCACGAGATCGTGCTCGTCAACGACGTGGACCGCGCCATACGGATCGCGCTTTCCACCTCGGGCCGGGCCATCGTGTACAACGCCCTGGCCGTTGCCGCGGGCTTCCTCGTGTTCGTGCCGTCCAACTTCGTGATCCTCAGCCAGATGGGCATGCTCGTGGCGCTGGTCATGATGACCACCTCCACGGCGGCCATCACGCTGCTGCCGGCCATCGTGAAGGTCTTCCCGCCGAGGCTCGTGGAGGAGCACCCCGGTCGGAGCGTCACCACGGTGAAGCTGAGACTGGTCAAAACAGAGGCGACGTGTC
>CAZNGL010000011.1:0-40980 GCA_964572405.1 uncultured Bacteriovoracaceae bacterium | reverse complement strand
GTGGCCCCTTCCACCATCCGGTACTATGTGCGACAGGGGCTCCTTCCGGAACCGGACAAGGTCAACAAGAGCATGGCCTACTATGACGAACGGTGCATCGAGAAGATCCATGCCATACGGCATCTCCAGGAGCGCAAGTATTTCCCCCTGTCCGTGATCAGAAACATCCTCAGGAGGATGGACCAGGGCATGGGGCTTGAGGAGGCGGAGGCCATCGAGGACGCGGTCTTCGGCGCCCAGGAGGGGGTGCCGGAGAAGGTCATGGAACGCTCCGAGTTCCTGGACGCCACCGGGCTCACCGTAGAGGAGCTGAACACGGCCACCAGAATCGGACTCCTCATACCCTTTCTGCAGGAAAAGGGCCGCACCCTCTACAACCAGGAGGACGTGCTCTTCGCCAGGGAAGTGCTGAAGAAGATCATCTCTTTCGGACAGGACATGCATGAACTGCGCTTTTATGTGGAACTGGGGAAGCAGATCGTGGACCACGAGATGAACCTGCGCAGGGCCGCGGTCAGGAACAGGTCCTCCCAGGAGAACATCCGCATCACCACCGAGATCTCGAAGATCGCCGACCTTCTGAGGAGTTACATCCTGCGCAGGCTCTTCCAGAGGAGGGTCCAGGCGGCCATCCAGAAAAGTCTTTCTGAGTGATCTCGAACAGCCCCGGAACAGCCATGGTGTGACGACGATCCGGAGATGTTGACAGGCATCCGGCGGTCAAGGTCCATGAAATCGTCCCGGCATGTACATTGCGGCACACCCCACCTGCCCGACACTTGAGGATACTTCTCTTCCACACAGCTGGGAAATTCTTTTCCAATCTGAAAGCAGAACCGTGAGGACTCGCTCGTAACGTGCCGAATTTTCATGCCGGTCATGTGAGCATGAAATTTGCAACATTTCATAATTCATTGTATTTTTATGCATTGAGCGTACCATGATACTCGCCTTCCCCTGGTGTGGAAGGCACAGCACGCAGGATGGGGAGACGCGGAGGATGAAACCGCATAAATCCATATCCCGCCTGCTGCAGGACATCGTCTTTGTCCATCCAGGGCATGTGGATAAGGATGATACATTCGCTCGGGGAGACGAGAATGCTGAAGATGTGCCATCCGGTTACGGGAAACAGGGGTGAGTGACATGAAACCGCATTGCATCACGCCATCATGGATCCGATATTCCCTCCTGGCAGCGTCCATGCTTCTCGTAACCTTAGCCGGATGCGACAGCGGCGGAGGGGGAGGCCCCGTGGCGGCGACCGAAGGCACTTACAGCGTGGGGTTCTTCCTGGACAGCCCGGTGGAGGGGCTCCAGTTCAGGACCATCGGCGACGACTGGAGAGGCCTGACCGACGCCCAGGGCATGTTCTACTATCGGGGTTCCGACGCCATCACCTTCTTCCTCGGCGGGGTCGTCCTGGGCAGTACCACGCCCAAGCACATCATCACGCCCGTGGACTTGGGCGGCGTGGCGGCGAACACGGCGAGTACCAAGGTTATCAACATCGCCCAGTTCCTCCAGTCCCTGGACGACGACCTGAATCCGAATAACGGGATCAGGATCCCCCAGGAGGTCCGGGACGCCCTCGCAGGCATCACCGTGGATTTCACCATAGACGACCTGAACAACGATGACGGCGTGCAGGAGATGTTCGATCGCCTCAACGACATGGGGATCTACCCCGAGGAGGTGGGCCTCATCCCTGCTGCGCAGGCTCAGCTCCACCTGGAGAATACCATCACCCAGATCGAGCAGGAGGAACTGGAGGCCGAGGAGGCACTCAGGAATCTCAAGCTGCAGGCAGTCATCGACCTGCCGGGTTCCAACGTGCTCATGGTTCAGGGTCAGACACTGAACCTCAGGGGAACGGTGTACGGGGGCAAGGCGCCCTATACCTACGCATGGAGTCTGAACGACGCAGCACCCTTCTCCCGGCAGCTCAACCCCGGAAATTATACCTTCAGGACCATCGGGGCCTCCACGATCACCTTCACCGCCACAGACAGCGAAGGGAGCACCAAGACGGACATCCTCAGGGTCAACGTCTATGGGGCGGATACCCAGACCGGGCCGTTCGTCACGGATTCCATCCCCACCCTGAGCATGACCTACCCGTCACGGACAGACTCCACCGTCTTCCCTGCAGGAGAATCCGTGACCTTCCAGGTCATGCTCTCCAACGGGAACACCCCTCTGTACTACGGGTGGACCGTGGGCGTGGCGCCGGAGAACACGTACGATGCCAGGGATGAAATCATCGAATACATCTCTCCCAGGACCTTCAGGATCTCGCAGCCGATCCTCCTGAGCGCACCAGGCCTGTATTCCGTCTCCATCGCCGTGCAGGATACCCCCCTCCCCGGAAAGGGGCCTGACCAGCATGCCGCGGCGGTCCAGCTCACCGTGCAGTGAGCAGGTGGAGTTGTACGCTCAACCATCGGAAATCCCATCTTGACAAGATGGGACTCTCTCCTGTAATAAACCTTATAGTTTAACTTTAATCTTTACAATTCGCAGAGGAGTTATCGCAGGGTAGCCCTCACATCACATCATTCACAGGGAGTCGCACATGAAAACTCGCATTACCGAACTCTTCGGCATCAAGCACCCCATAGTCCTTTCCGGCATGAGCTGGATCAGTGTCCCCAAGATGGTGGCCGCGGTATCGAACGCAGGCGGTCTCGGCATCCTGGCAACCGGGCCCCTGGATGCCACTCAGACGCGCGCAGCCATCAAGGAGATCAAGTCACTGACCAACAAGCCCTTCGGTACCAACACCACCCTGCTCTTCCCGGGCGCCGCTGAGAACGCCATGGTCGCCCTGGAGGAGAAGGTACCGGTCATCAACTTCTCTCTGGGCAAGGGCGACTGGATCGTCAAGGCCGCCCACGAGTACGGCGGGAAGGTCATTGCCACGGTGGTGAACGCCCGGCATGCCAAGAGGGCCCAGGACTACGGGTGCGACGCACTGCTGGTGACGGGTCACGAGGCTGCGGCCCACGGAGGCGACGCCACCACCTTCTGTCTGGTCCCGAGCATCGGCAACGCGGTGAATATACCCATCATCGCCGCGGGCGGCATCGCCGACGGCAGGGGGCTCGCCGCTGCCCTGGCACTGGGTGCGGACGGTGCGGCCATGGGCACCCGGCTGATGACCACCAAGGAAAGCCCGCTCCACGAAAACTACAAGCAGCTCTCCATCCAGAAGGAGGTGTACGATACCCTCTATTCCACGCGCTTCGACGGCCTGGGCTGCAGGGTCCTCGACACCAAGGGGGCCAGAAACGCCATCCGCCAGGGCATGAACCTCCGGAAGCTCATCGAGGCACTGCCCAACTCCGTGGTCATCGCGAACCAGCTCCACCTGCCCTACTTCAAGCTGTTCCTGGGCGTCATGGCCTCGGGCTGGAAGAACGCCCGGCAGCTGGCCTTCATGGCGAACGCGTTCAAGGCCATCCGCATCGCCACCGAAGACGGCGATATCAAGAAGGGCGTGCTGCCCGTGGGCCAGGCCACCGGGCTCATGAGGGACATCCCCACCGTGTCCGAGGTCATCGAGCGGACCGTGAAGGAGGCGGAGACCATCTCCATCGCCCTGGCTGCAAAGGCAGGCGGCGCACCCGGAAGAACGGCAGCGCCGGCGGAGTCGAAACAGGAGCGCAAGCCCCGAAAGCCCGCAACAAAGAAATAGCACCATACCAACCAGGGAAAACGAACAGAAAGGCCATGCCCCGAAAGGGCATGGCCTTTTCTTGTGTACGGAAAAATGTTGCCTACTGATCGAGGCTCACCGTCTTCCGGAGCTGGGCCACGGCATCGCTCTCCATCTTTGCAAGCAGCTCCTTGCAGCTCAGGACATCGTGGATATGCCCGATGGATTGACCCACCATGAGGGGTGCATCGTCCACATCTCCTGTCTCCCAGGCCCTCTTGATGCGCTGGCCTGCGATGAGGGGGATGAGCGCCTCGATCCCCTTGCCCGCCTCCTCCGCAGCAAGTACCTCCGAGATAATCTTGTTCTTCAGTGCCCTGCCCTGCAACCCTATGGTCTTGCAGATGAGCGTGGTCTCGTTCTCCTGCCGTTTGATGATCTCCTTCTTGATGTTCTCGTGCACGTCGCAGTCCGTGGTGGCGATGAACCTGCTCGCCATCATGACGCCCTGGGCGCCCAGCGTCAGGGCTGCCGCCAGGGACCTGCCGTCGGCGATGCCACCCACGGTGACCACGGGGATCTTCACGGAATCGACGATGCGCGGGGTCAGCACCATGGTGGTGACGTCGTCCCCCAAGGGGTGGCCGCCCTCCTCGAACCCGGCGGCGTACACGCCATCGTACCCGGATTTCTCTGCATGGACCGCATGCCTCACCGAGCCCACCTTGTGGAACAGCTTCACGCCTGCGTTCTTCAGATCGTCCATGGCCTTCTTCCCCAGGGCCTTGTCCAGGGGGGAACCGGACACCTCAATGCCGGCAACCCGCTCCTCGGCGCAGACCCTGGCATACATGGCGTGGTGCTCGGACGTGATCCTCACCGACGGCAGGATGGTGATGCCCACCATGAAAGGCTTGTCCGTGAGCCGCTTGGTCTCCTGGATGGCGGAGCGGAACTGCTCCTCGGTCTCGTAATTCCCGGCCGTCAGGTTGCCCATGCCGCCGGCATTGGACACGGCCGCGCACAGCTTGGGCGTACAGAGCCACATCATGGCGCCGCAGATGATCGGATACCTGATGCCGAACATTTCCGTAATAGCAGTCTTGATCATGTCTTCCTCCTGTGAGGCTGCAAGGTTAAAGTTGAACTTTATACTTTAGAATAGGTACATGCATCCGCCCCCGGTGTCAACTGATTTTTGAACGAAGGGAATTGTCCCGCCCCCTCACCCTCAAACTTGTCCTTTCACAATCCCTGTGGTAGGTATACCCCGCACATCGGACCACGAGGAGGCTACCCGTGCAGTACACGTTTTCCAAACACGACTATGTGATATTCATCCTCAGCTATGTCTTCTTCATTCTTTTCTTAGCCGACATGCAGGGGCTGATCCCTGTCCCGGTCCTTGCCAGCATCCCATCATGGATATACCTCGCCTTGGCGGTCATCCTGAATGTCTGGGTCCTTCCCCTGCCCGGTATCCACCCGAGGCTGCCCGGCACGCCCGAAGCGCCATCGCTGCCAGCCCCGGCCGAGGCCCCGGCGCTGCCAGAGAGACCCGTGGAGCCCGCTCCAAAGAAGATGCCCCCCACACCCACGCCGGAGGAAAAGCTCGGTAGAGGGCTCTCGAAAACCCACAAGGGATTCATCGACAGGATCACCGCGGTCTTCAAGCGCTCCTCAGCCATGGACGCGGGGCTGCTCTCGGAGCTGGAGGAGACCCTGGTGGGCACCGACATCGGCGTGAAGACCGCGTATGCCCTCTTCGAGTCTATCCAGAAGAGGGCCTCCACCCTGAACGGGCCCGAGTCGGCGCTGAACGCCATCCGGGACGAGGTGGAGGGGATCCTGACCAAGCGGGAAGCACCCCTGTCCATTCCCCGGGATGTAAAGCCCTATGTGATCATGGTCACCGGGGTGAACGGATCCGGGAAGACCACCACCATCGCCAAGATCGCCTACCAGCTCAAGAGCGAGGGGAAATCGGTCATCATCGCCTCAGGGGACACCTTCCGGGCAGCTGCCATCGAACAGCTCGAGCACTGGGCGAACAAGGTGGGGGCGGATTTCGTGAAGTCCCAGGAGGGCGCCGACCCCTCTTCAGTCGCCTTCGACGGACTCCAGGCGGCCATCTCACGGGGGCACGACGTGCTCATCATCGACACCGCGGGCAGGCTCCACACCAAGGAGAACCTCATGGAGGAGCTCAAGAAGACCCAGCGTGTCCTGGGGAAGAAGCTCCAGGGAGCACCCCACGAGATCCTCCTGGTGCTCGACGCCACCATCGGCCAGAACGCCATCGAGCAGACCCGGCAGTTCAACAACGCCCTGGGCGTTTCGGGGATCGCCCTCACCAAGCTCGACGGCTCATCCAAGGGAGGCGTCATCGTGGGCATTGCCAACGAGTTCCAGATCCCCATCCGGTTCATCGGGGTTGGCGAGGATATGGACGATCTCCAGCCGTTTCATGCCAAGAGCTTCGTGAACGCCCTTTTCCTTGACAACTGAGCGGGCGACTTCCATAGTTATCCGATGCTGAAGATCGACAGAAACCGCCTGGATGCCATCTTCGAAGCCATGGGCTCGAAGGCCATCCTCGTCATCGGCGACCTTATGCTGGACGAATACATCTGGGGCAAGGTGGAACGGATCTCCCCCGAGGCACCGGTGCCCGTGGTGGAGGTGCAGAGCGAACTCTTCAAGCTCGGGGGCGCAGGCAACGTCGCGAACAACCTCCTCAACCTCGGGGCCCGGGTCTCCATCATAGCGGTCAGGGGCGACGACCGGCATGGCGACATCCTCCGGGACATCCTGCAGGAGATGAACCTGCCGGCGGACTCGGTCTTCGTTGACCCGCACAGGAGCACCACGGTGAAGACCCGCATCATCGCCCACACCCAGCAGGTGGCCAGGATCGACAAAGAAGACCGGGAAGTAATCACCGGGGCGCTGCTGAAGAAGATCCTCTCTGCGTTCCGCAGGGCCATCCCATCGGTGGATGCCCTCATCATCTCGGACTACGGGAAGGGCGTGGTGAGCAGGAGACTCCTCGGCGACGTGGTCCCGATCGCACGGGGAAGCGGCATCCCGGTGTGCGTGGATCCCAAGGAAAGAAACTTCCCCCACTACAGGAACGTGAGCGTCATCACCCCCAACATGAAGGAACTCAGCTTCGGCGCCGGCATGAAGATCGAGGACGAGCAGGACATCGTCCATGCAGCGCAGAAGATACGGACCGCCCTCGGGTGCGACCTGGTGCTGGTCACCAGGGGCGAGCACGGCATGAGCCTGTTCGGTCCCGAAGGAATCCCCACGGACATCCCCACCAACGCAAAGGCCGTGTTCGATGTGACCGGGGCCGGTGACACGGTCATTTCCTGTTTCACCCTGGCACTGGCATCAGGGGCCACCCCAAAGGAGGCGGCCATCATCGCCAACGTGGCCGCCGGGCTGGTGGTGGCCGAGGTCGGTGCTGCAAGTGTGTCCCGGGAGCGGCTGCACGAGGTGTGCAGGGAGGAGATCAGTGGGTAAGGCATCCCCGCCCGAGGCAGTTCTGCTCTTCAGCAGCATCCTCTTCCGGGAGGATGCCCCCCTGGAAGGGGGGAAAGACCTCCTTCTCCAGAGGTTCGGCGAGGCGTGCTTCGTCTCGGGGCCCCTTCCTTTCACCTACACCGACTACTACCACCGGGAGATGGGTGCCCCCCTTGCCAGGATCGTCATGGCCTTTTCAGGGCTGGTGCCCAGAGACTGCCTTTCCGAGGTGAAGACCGTCACCAACGCCATCGAGGAGCGGTTTCTCCGGAACGGATCCAGGACGCTGAACATCGATCCCGGCATCCTCTCCCTGGAGAATGTCTGCCTCGCCACCACGAAACCTTACTCCCACCGGATCTACCTGTCCCAGGGCATCTGGGCGGAGGTGACCCTCGTGTTCCGCAGGAACTCGTACCAGAAGCTGGAGTGGACCTACCCGGATTACGCCTCTTCTGAGATGATCCGGATCTTCAACACCCTGCGGGACACGTACAAAAGGAGTATCAAATGCCCAGAAGCATGACCGGCTTCGGCCAGGCGGACATCCACGGATACCATGTGGAGATCAAGGCGGTAAACCACCGTTACCGGGACATCCGGGTGAAGATGCCCAGGGACCTTTCCGCCCTTGAGACGGCGGTGCGGGACATGGTCTCCGAGGCGGTGCAGAGAGGCAAGGTGGACGTGACCGTGAGCCGCGTCCAGTCACCCGAGGGCCATGAGCGGGTGAAGATCAACCGGGACGTGGCCAGGGCATACTATGAAGAACTCTGCGTCCTGGCCAGGGAACTCGGTGGGGAGGTGTCCTTCCGCGATGTGCTGCTCATCCCGGGAGTGATTGACGAGGGCACCGTGGTCATGGAAGACCAGCTGCCGCTCATCAGGGAGGCGGTGGGAAGGGCAGTGGAGTCCTTTTCCAGGGCACGGGAGCAGGAGGGCAGGAATCTCTCCCTGGACATCCGAGCCCGGGCCGCAGCCCTGCTCGCCATGACCGGGGCGATGAAAGGCCTTGCAACGGATATGACAAACATATATAAAGAGAGGCTGCAGGCCAGTTTACATCCACTTCTCGCAGACAAGTCCACCGTGATCGACGAAGTGCGTTTGGAGCAGGAGATCGCACTGCTCGCGGACAAGAGCGACATCACCGAGGAACTGGTGAGGCTAGGCAGCCATATCCGCCTGCTTGAGGAGACGATCACCGGTCAGTCGGGACCCATCGGGAGACAGACCGATTTCATCCTCCAGGAAATCAATCGTGAGATAAACACGATTGGCTCCAAGAGCCAGATCCATGCCCTGAGCCGCTTGGTGATCGATGCCAAGACCGAGCTGGAGAAGATCAGGGAGCAGGTCCAGAACATCGAATAGCTTTGTGTGATGGAAGGAGAAAGGAGAGCGGGTATGAGCAAACATGACACCAGACTTCTCAATATCGGGTTCAACAACGGGGTCGTTGCGTCACGAATCATCGCCATCGTCAATCCCTCATCATCCCCCATGAAACGACTCCGTGAGGAAGCCAAGGACAGAGGACAGCTGATCGACGCGACCCAGGGGAGGAAGACCCGGTCCATCATCATCACCGACAGTTCCCACGTCATCCTCAGCGCCATCCAGGCGGAGACCATCTCCAACCGGCTGTCCGACGGGACCGGTCCCAAGGACGCATCCCTCCCCAAGGAGTAGCGGTGAGGATATTCATCTCCGGCCCCTCCGGGGTCGGGAAATCCACGGTGATCAGGGACCTCCTTGCGCTCAGGCCCGACATCGTCCTCTCCGTTTCCTATACGACCCGGGCCCCCCGTCCCTCGGAGCAGAACGGCAAGGATTACTTCTTCATATCCCGGGAGACCTTCGAGGAGATGATCCAATCCGGGGCATTCCTGGAATGGGCCATCGTCCACGACAAACTCTACGGCACATCACTCCAGTGGGTCGAGGCCAGGGAACGGGAGGGACGCCACATCCTCTTCGACATCGATGTCCAGGGGGTCAGACAGGCGAAGGCATACGGATCGCCCGGGTGCTACATCCTCATCATCCCCCCCACCATGGACGATCTGAAGAAGCGGCTCGACACCAGGGGAACCGAAGACCCCCAAACCCTCGCCCTGCGGCTGGAAAACGCGAAGGAGGAGCTGAGGCACTGGGAGCTGTACGATTACCTGGTCATCAACGACACCCTTGAAACGACCGTACGGGAGATCGCCTCCATCATCGAGGCGTATCGGCACGCGAAAGAGGTGGTCATCGGAGGGCTGACATGGCTCAGGGCGATCGTATAATCTTCGCCCTCGACGTGGGCGACATGAGTTCGGCCAGGGCCTGGGTGAGCAGGCTCAAAGGCCTGGTGGGGTGGGTCAAGGTGGGGCTCGAGCTCTACACCGCCACGGGCCCTCAGATCGTTGCACTGGTGAAGGACAGCGGGCTCAGATGCTTCCTGGACCTCAAGTTCCACGACATCCCCAACACGGTGGCAGGTGCGGTCCGCAGCGCCGTCCGGACCGGCGCCGACATGATGACCATCCACCTCAGCGGAGGAAGGGCCATGATCGCCGCCGCCATGACGGCAGCACGGGAGGAATCCCTTGCACTGGGCATTCAGACGCCGAAGGTCGTGGGGGTGAGCGTGCTCACCTCCCTGGGCGCCGATGACCTGAAGGACCTCGGCATGGACAGAACACCGGCTGATCAGGTGGCCCTCCTGGCAGGTTTCGCGGTGTCCTGCGACATCGACGGTATGGTGTGTTCCGCAGAAGACCTCGTCCAGATCCGCTCGAAGATCTCCGGCCCCCTCATGCTCGTCACCCCGGGCATCAGACCCGACTGGTCGGGCAAGGGTGACCAGAAGCGTATCGCCACCCCGGCGGCTGCCATAAGGGCAGGGGCGGATCTCCTGGTCATCGGCAGACCCATCAGCGAAGCCCCTGACCCGGCCGAAGCCGTGCGCAGGATCGTGTCCGAGTTGGAATCCGCATAACGACCAGTTCCCGGGGGAACATGCCATCGTCTCCCGAGGGAGGGTGCGCGTATACCTGTTCGAAGCCGTGTTGACCTGCCAGAGGTTCTCCTCTATCCTGCTCTCTCATGTCCATCAGGATCTGCGGCGGCACATACCGCTCCATCAGGCTCCAC
Source organism: uncultured Bacteriovoracaceae bacterium (assembly GCA_964572405.1). Lineage (GTDB taxonomy): Bacteria > Desulfobacterota > Desulfomonilia > UBA1062 > UBA1062 > MWEI01. The sequence continues at coordinate 30,650 of CAZNGL010000011.1, read as the reverse complement.
TGCCCAGAAGCACGCGTGCGGCCCACCACGGACCGCGTGAAGGAGGCGATATTCTCCACCCTCATCCACCACCTCGACGGCGCCACGGTCCTGGACCTCTTTGCCGGCAGCGGGGCTCTTGGGTGCGAGGCCATCAGCAGGGGTGCCAGGCGGGTTACCTTTGTGGATCAGTCCCGGGAATGCATCGGATTCATCAGGAGAAACGTGGAGATCATCCACGCAGAGGCCCAGGCCGTCATCGTGAGGTCCGATGCCCGGACCTACGCGGTGTCGTGCAGGGATTCCTTTGACCTGATCTTCATGGACCCGCCCTACCACAAAGGCCTTGCCTCGCATTTGGCGCCTCATGTATATACCCTGCTGAACAAGGGAGGGATCTTGGTGGTGGAACACGAAAGCGGCGAGAAAATAGACTTGGCTCCATGGAAGCAGAAACGCTACGGGGACACCTCCATCTCGTACTACCTGAAGGATTGAACCATGAGGAATGAGAAGATCGCCATCTGCCCCGGTTCCTTTGACCCCATCACCCACGGCCACCTCGATATCGTCCGCAGGGGCCTGTGCGCGTTCGACAGGGTAATCATCGCGGTGGGCCACAACCCCCTCAAGCAGGACCTGTTCACCACGGAAGAAAAACTCGACATGATCAGGCGTTCCGTTCAGGGCAATCCCCGGATCGAAGTGGACTCCTTCGAGGGCCTGCTCGTGGACTATCTCAAGAGGAAGGGCGCATGCGCGATCCTGAGGGGCCTGCGGGTCATCTCCGACTTCGAGCTGGAGATGCAGCTCGCCCTCATGAACAGGAGGCTGTGCGACGAGGCAGAGACCTTCTTCCTCATGACGGACTACAACCACCTCTTCGTGAGCTCCACCATCGTCAAAGCGACGGCCGCGGCGGGGGGGTCGGTGGAGGGTCTCGTGCCACCGCCTGCCCTGGAAAAACTCCTGGAGAAATTCCCCCACATGAACAGTACGCACCATCCATAGGAGGGTTTGCATTGAAGATATCACAACTCGTGTCAAAGATCCCCGGGTCCGCCACACTGGCGCTCACCGCAAAGGTCAATGAGCTCAAGGCAAAGGGCAAGGATGTGGTCGGCTTCACTGCCGGGGAGCCGGATTTCGACACCCCGGAGAACATCAAGAACTCGGCCATCGAGGCCCTGGGCCGGGGGAACACCAAGTACACCCCCGTGGGCGGTACCCCGAAGCTCAAGGAGGCAATCTGCACCATGGTCCAAGACGACTACGGGCTCCGGGTCAAGCCCGAGAACGTCATCGTCTCCTGCGGCGCCAAGCACAGCCTCTTCAACCTGTTCCTGTCCCTGTTCGAGGAGGGGGACGAGGTGATCGTACCCGGCCCCTACTGGGTTTCCTACCCACCCATGATCGAGATGACCGGTGCAAAAGCGGTGACCATCGACACCAGGCCCACGGGCATGAAGCTCCATGCCGACATGGTGGCCGAGGCCATCACAAGGCGCACCAGGGGCATCATCATCAACTCGCCGTCAAATCCCTCCGGCATGGTCTTTGAGAAAAAGGAACTGGAGGAAATAGCAGAGCTCTGCGTCAAGAACGACATGGTCATCATCTCGGATGACATCTACCGGAAAATCATCTTCGACAACCTCTCCTTCTTCAGCGTGGCGGGCATCTCCCCGGAGGTGGCGAAAAGGACCTTCATCATCGACGGGTCATCCAAGACATATGCCATGACCGGGTGGCGCATCGGGTACTGCATCGGTGACAGCACCGTGATCAAGGCCATGGAGCGCCTCCAGAGCCAGAGCACCTCGAACCCCGTGAGCTTCGCCCAGGACGGGGCGGTCGCCTCCCTGATCAATGCAGAGACCCAGGTCGTGGTGGAGGAGCGCAGGAAAATCTTCGAGCAGCGCAGGAACCTCATTGTCTCGAAGCTCCGGGAAATCCCCGGGATAGACATCATCCCGCCGGGCGGAGCCTTCTACGCCTTCCCGTCCATAAACGGGTACATGGAACGGTTCGGCAATGCCACGGCCTTCTCCGAGTTCCTCATCGAGAAGGCTCTCGTGGCGCTGGTGCCTGGCGGGGAGTTCGGGGCACCGGACCATGTGCGCTTCTCCTATGCGACCTCTGAACAGAACATCATCAAGGGCCTCGACCGCATCAAGGAGGCCCTCGCCTCCCTGTAGGAATCCACCAATACCAAGAGATATCGGACAGCCCACTGGCTCGAACCGGGGGCTGTCCCTTCCTCGACATTCTACAACTCCCCGGGATTGCTCATGATGAGCATGAAGCCACCCCTCCCAAAACTGGTTTGACAATGCCATCCCTCTTATCTCTCAGGGGCTTCCCTCTTTTCCACCATGGAACCCAGGTCGCCCTGAAATCGCTCTAAAGAAATGATATGGCTCACCGATAATACTAAGTAGGATTTCCGTGGGGAGGGGTCCTCGATGAATATCAATACGATCGGTTACCAGGCGTATAAGAAGACCCAGGTGCAGACTGCTGACCAGGGGAGTCTCATTCTCATGTGCTATGACGGCGCAATCCGTTTCCTCATGCAGGCCCAGAAGGCCCATGGCGAAAAGAAGTACTCCGTGGTGAACGATCTGCTCAACAAGGCCCAGAACGTCCTGTGGGAGCTGAACAACGGCCTCAACTACGAGGCCGGTGAGGTGGCATACAATCTCGATGCCCTGTATAATTACATGATCAGACGCATCATCGACGCCCAGTACCACAACACCATCGAACCGACCCACGAGGTGGTCAAGTACCTTCAGGAGCTCCGCCAGACATGGCAGAACATCATCACGAAACATCCCTGAGGCTCCTGAAGGAATGGAAGTCTCTCATCGGCAAACAGGCCGAGGCCATCGCAACAGGTGATGTCCAGAACCTGGAGAATCTGATCCGTCAGTCTTCCAATATCCAGCACCAGCTCTCGCTGTCACTCACCGCATCGGACAACAACGCCCATGGCAAGAAGATCGCCCGCATGCTCAGGGAGCTCCATCATGAACAGGGCTGCATCATCGAAGCCCTGAAGGCACAGACCACCCAACTGGCCGACGAGATCGGTGCGGTGCAGAAGAACATGAACTCCATCAAGGGGTACAAGAAGCAGGAGGCCAGGCCCCCCCGTTTCATGAACGAACGCACCTGATCCAGCAAGTTTCCCTGCTGAGAACCCGCCGCACACCCATGTGCCCGAGTTGACAGACCGGTTGTTTTCTCATAGTCTGGGGTCCTATGCGCATACTGCTCTCATCGGGCTCTCCCCGGAGGAAAGAACTCCTGTCCCTGCTGGGGATCCCTTTTTCCATCATCATCCCTGACATCCCCGAGATCCAGCACACAGGAGAACCGGCGAGGAAATTCTGTTCGCGCATCAGTCGGGAGAAGGCCTACAGCGTGTCCCGACACCACCCGGACACCCTGGTCATCGGGGCGGACACCATCGTGGTGGTGGACGATCTCATCCTCGGCAAACCAAAGGATGAAGCCCAGGCCCGGGAGTATCTTCTGCTCCTCCAGGGCAGGGTCCACGATGTCTTCACCGGCTACACGCTCACGCATGGGAAACGCACGAAGTCCCGGGTGGTCCGGACCAGGGTCCGCTTCAGGCCCATGTCCCACGCGGAGATCGCCTGGTACATCGCCAGCGGTGAGCCCATGGACAAGGCTGGCGCTTATGCGGTCCAGGGAATCGCTGCCATGTTCATCGACAGGGTCCAGGGCTCGTTCACCAACGTCATCGGCCTGCCCCTGGCCGAGCTCTACGATGACCTGAAGCTGTTCGGCATCCATCACCAGAGTCTTGCACAAGGAGGTTCTGTGGCATGAAGAGGTATGTAATGACCATCGATCAGGGCACCACCGGCAACAGGGTCATGATCGTGGACTCCAGGGGCGAGGTGGCGGGTCTCGCCTATTCTGAGTTCCCCCAGATCTATCCACAGCCGGGGTGGGTGGAGCACGACCCCGAAGTGATCTGGGAAACGACCCACACGGTGATGAAGAAGGCCATGCTGGCGGCCTCGGTGCAGCCCAAGGACATCATCGCCATCGGGATCACGAACCAGCGGGAGACCACGGTGCTTTGGGACAGGAAGACCCTCAAGCCCGTGCACAACGCCATTGTGTGGCAGTGCAGGAGATCGGCCGCCATCTGCGAAAAACTGAAGCAGGATGGACTCGAACCCCTGTTCCGCGACAGGACCGGCCTCGTGATGGATGCGTATTTCTCAGGGACCAAGGTGAAATGGCTCCTTGATACCGTTCCCGGCCTCAGGGATCGGGCGAAGGCCGGGGATATCGCCTTCGGTACCATCGACACATGGCTCATCACGAAACTCACCAAGGGCAGGATCCATGCCACGGACTACACGAACGCCTCACGGACCCTGATGTACAATATCCACGAAAAGACCTGGGACGACGAGCTGCTGAAGGTTCTGGACGTTCCCAGGCCCATGCTTCCAGCGGTGGTATCATCCGCAGAGGTCATCGGCGAGAGCGAAGCGGACGTCACCGGGGCTGCCATCCCCATTGCGGGCATCGCCGGCGACCAGCAGGCGGCACTGTTCGGCCAGGCATGCACCAAAGAGGGCGAGGCAAAGAACACCTACGGGACAGGTTGCTTCCTCCTGCGCAACGTGGGCCAGAAGAAGATCGACCCAAAGGGCGGACTCATCCTCACCCTGGCCTGCAACGAAAAGGGACAGCCGTGCTATGCCCTGGAGGGCTCGGTCTTCATCGGCGGCGCGGTCATCCAGTGGCTGCGGGACGGCCTGGGCATCATCCCGGATGCCTCCCACACCCAGGAGGTCGCCGAGGGCGTCTCGGACACCCACGGGGTCTATATGGTCCCCGCCTTTGCCGGCCTGGGCGCACCGTACTGGGACATGTACGCCCGGGGGGCCATCCTGGGCCTCACCAGGAGCACCACCAAGGCGCATATCGTGCGTGCCGCCTTGGAGGGGGTCGCCTACCAGGTCAAGGACCTCATCGGCGCCTTCGAACAGTGCACCGGCAACTCCTTCACGGAGCTCAAGGTTGACGGCGGCGCGTGCAGGAACAACTTCCTCATGCAGTTCCAGGCGGACATCCTCGGGTGCCCCATCGACCGATCCCGGCATGTGGAGTCCACCGGCATGGGAGCGGCCTATCTCGCGGGGATCGCCACCGGCCTGTGGAAGCCTGGCAGGCAGATCAGGGACCTCAGGCAGTCGGACATGGTCTTTGTCCCCATGATCGACAACCAGACCAGGGACAGGCTGTATTCTGGGTGGATAGACGCCGTGTCCAGGATCAAATCCAACGGATGAGAGCATGAACACCGTAGAGAACATCGGGCGGATGACCATCTCCTTCCTGGAGGAGTTGGGCGCCTTTATCCTCTTCTTCATGGAGGCCCTAACGCACCTGGTACGGCCCCCGGTGTTCGTGATGCAGCTCTTCAAGCAGATGGAGTTCATCGGGATCCGCTCCACGCCGGTGGTCATGCTCACTGGCATCTTCACCGGCATGGTGAGCGCCCTGCAGACCCACCACGGCTTCAGCCTGTTCGGTGCGGAGTCCCTGGTGGGGTCGACCACGGCCCTGGGTCTGCTCAGGGAACTGGGACCCGTGCTCGGGGCCCTCATGGTCACGGCCCGAGCCGGCTCGGCCATGACCGCAGAGATCGGCATCATGCGGGTGACCCAGCAGATAGACGCCCTGGTGGTCATGGGGGTGAACCCCTTCAAGTACCTCATCATCCCCAGGGTGGTGGCGACCATCGTCATGATGCCCATGCTCACCCTGGTCTTCGATGCCATCGGTATGATCGGGTCATATATCGTGGGCACCATCATCCTCGACATCGACAAGGGGGTGTTCATGGCCCGCATCGTGGAGTACGTCGGCTACGAGGACCTGTTCTCCGGCCTCATCAAGGGCTGCTTCTTCGGGGCCATCCTTTCGGTGGTGGGGTGCTACAAGGGCTACAGCACGAGCGGCGGGGCTGAAGGGGTGGGCCATGCGGCCACACAGTCCGTGGTGATCTCCTCGGTGAGCATCCTCATCGCCGACTACATCCTCACCGCCATCATGTTCTGAAGTCCGCCGTCCGTTCCGGAGGGATTCCCTTCGCCACTGGCTTCCGGCACGTACCTCGCAGAAAATGACCATCCGTTCCCCAACCCTGTGTCCTCTTCCGGCAATAGGACACGTCCCTGGAGGAGTCGGGACCGGGGTCAATCACGCATCAGTGCCGATGCCGTCGGGCTGATCTGCGGGGCTCGCCGCCGGAGGGCTGATCATGCTGATGGCCTCCACCGGGCACTCGAGGGCGCAGAAACCACACCCGATGCACGCCTTGGCATCCCTGAGGTAGGGATACCCATGGGGGTTCTTCGGGTCCCTGGCCGGAGACAGTGCCAGACAGTTCACGGGACAGGTTTCGATGCAGATGGTGCACGACATGCACTTCTTCACTGAAATGCTCGGCTTCTTCCACCGGTCTCGTTTGACCATGGCACAGGGGCCCCCGTGCTGGTCGAGGACCGCGCCGTGGGGGCATACCCTCCCGCAGGCCCCGCAGTCGATGCAGAGCGAGCTGTCGATGGCGTGTCGCTCTTTCCGTTCACCGCTTATGGCCATGACAGGACATACCTTCTTGCACGCCTGGCAGCCGGCGCACGACTGGGTAATGGTATACGGCATCTCAATCCCTCCTGGTCATCTCTGCTTGGAACCTATACCGAACCGTTCCATGGTCTGCGTTGTGGGCTTTCCCGTGGACGGGTCCCAGCCGAACTGGGTCCAGTAGTCGCTCATCATCTTCTCGATGTCCACCACCCTGCCTTTGTTCGCCCCCTCGAGCTGCGGCGGCCTGCCCACGGCCCTGTCGTGCAGCCTGCATTCCTTCGGTTCGATGCCGTGCTTCACGTTGAAGGCCTGTTTGAGGGTCTGGATCCTCGCACCGATTTCCATGTACTGCTCCGGTGTCCTGTTCCATCCTGTCACGGCGTTCAGCCAGTCAAAGGTCGGGGTCCTGGTGATACCAAGGAAGGTCCCGAACATGCAGAGACCCGCGCCGTTCACCACGCACATGTACGAACTGCATGCAGCGGCCTCCCGTGCCTTGGTCTCGTCGGCGCGGTACTTGGAATCCTTGTGGTAGATCTGGAAGGGCCACTTCCCGGGCAGCCCCTTGACCTTCTTCCAGAGCTGGAACATCTCGTAGTAGAGCTGTGAACCGATGGTGTGTCTGCCCGGGGTGGGTTCCACGGAATAGTGGACCGCGAACCCAGGATCCTGCCTGCCATCATGCATGGCAGGTTCCTGCCCGCCAGCATGGACAGCGTACTTCTCTGAGCCCTTCCCGATCTTCCTGGAAGCGACCTTGACGCCGTCGGCAAGGACGTCCCCGATGCCGCTGCGGTCAATCATCTTGTGCAGCATCGCGATCATGCCGCTGGAATTGCCCCAGGAAAGATCGATCCCCTCCAGGTCCTCGGGGGTGAGCAGACCGTTCTCGGAGCATTCCATGGCAAAGGCCAGGGTCGCACCGGCCGAGATGGTGTCCATGCCCGCCCGGTTCAGAAGCTCGTTCATATAGAAGAGGCTGTTCGTGTCCTCGTTCATACAGAGTCCGCCGACGGCGAGGACCGTCTCGTACTCCGGCTTGTGGGTCTCGGAATATCTCCCCGTCGTCCTGCAGATGCCACCGCAGCCCAAGGGGCAGGAGTGGCAGTGGTACTTGATCTCCTCGGTCTTCTTGATCAGGTCGGGATCGGCCGACTTCGACTTCCTCCAGGGCCAGTCCACGTTGCTCCCCTTCCAGTTCTTGATGGGGGAGTCTCCCCACTCCGGGGACATCTGGTTCAAACCCCCTGTCCCCCACTGGCGGAGGATCATCTTGTAGATAAGACCGTCCTGTGCCATGGCGGTGGGCATGATCCGCAGCAGCGTGCCGAGGAGCCCCACCACAATGCTGGGGCCCAGGGGAAGCTGAAACCGGACCCACCTGTTGCATATCCTGCTGAGCCTGTTCACCTCGTTGCGATCATGGACACGGATGCGCTTCTTGCCGTCCAGGACGACCGCCTTGAGTCTCTTCGACCCCATGACGGCGCCGAGGCCGGAACGCGCAGCCATCCTGCCCCTGTCGTTGGATATGCCCGAGATCAGGGACAGCCTCTCTCCTGCAGGCCCGATGACAGCCACACGGGCATGCTGTCCGAACTCCTGTTTGAGAAGTTCCTCCGTCTCCACCGTATCCCTTCCCCAGAGATGTGATGCGTCCCTGATTTCCGGACGACCGTTCTTCACATAGAGCAGACATGGTTTCTCACTGATGCCGGTGAAGAAGATCCCGTCGTACCCGTTCCTCTTGATGGCAGGGGCGAAGGTGCCGCCACAGTTGGCATCACCCCAGCCGCCGGTCAGCGGAGACTTTGCAGTCACCATCCACCTGCCGGAGAAAAGGCTGCCGGTCCCGGTCAGCAGGCCCGATACGAATCCCAGGATGTTCTCCGGGCCCAGGGGGTCCGCATTGGCTGGAATCCTGTCATAGAGAATGTGTGCGGCAAGCCCTAATCCGGAAAGGTAGTCCTCATACACGCTTTCCGGCACGACCTCATCCCTGACGGCCCCTGAGCTGAGATCAACCGTGAGGATCTTTCCCATATAGCCCCGATCCATACGTCCTCCCGTCGGAATCAGTTTTTCACGATCCATCAGCGAACCGATCGCCCCTCGACTGGTGCTCTCCGACCATTATCCGCGAGGGCTCCTCGGCTGATGATACACTCCTGCCACGCCCGGTGCATAGTATTTCTTCTCTCGAGGAGGCGGGTTCGGCATTTTTGGATCCCGCAACGACCTTGACATCCCCCCTCGGGAGGGCTTATATTAACACCGTTACATTAACATTGTTATCCTTATAAAGAGGTATATATGCCAAAGGCTCCCAGGAGTCAAGAAGACAGAGAGGTGGTCCGGACCGCCATCCTCACCGAGGCCCTGGCCCTGTTGTCTGACCAGGGTTTCAAGCAGTTCAGCATGCGGAAGCTTGCAGCCCGCCTCGGTATGACCGCCACCACCATCTACAACTATTTCTCCAACAAGGACGAACTCTACCTCATGATCCTCACCCGGGGATTCGAAGACCTTGTGAACGTGTTCAGGGAGATCAACCAAGAGGTCCTCGAACCGAAGGAAAAGATCCGGCGGCTGATCCTGGCCTACGTGGATTTCGGCATCACGAATGCTTACTACTACAACATCATGTTCACCTCGGATGCACCCAAGTACCTCGACTACGTGGGAACCGCCATCGAACCCGTGGCCTATCATGAAAAATCCACCGCCCTGAAACTGATGGAGATCACCTCGTGTGCCATCATGGAAATGACGAAAGACCGGGACATCAACGAGCTGGTGGTGAGAAATTCCATCCTGCGCCTGTGGAGCACCCTGCATGGCATAATCAGTCTCTACAACAGCAGGGTCCTCCACGAGGTGGAAGAGGATCCCCGAGCCACTGTATACAGCATCGTGGAGGATGTCATCCACACCTTCCAGGGGATCTTCCTCGGATCTGGCAATGCCCATCTACTTGCGGTCCGGGAATAACCATATCGAGAAAAGGGGGAGCATCCATGAATACGTACAATGCGGCAAACATGGCAACACACATTGTCCTGCAGATCATGGCCCTTCACTTCAACCACATCGGGAAGTTCAGGAAATTTCTCCGGTCCGACGACGGATGGATCGATTTCACCGCAGGCCTCAGCACCGAGACGGGCAGTGTCGGCCAGGCCATCGCGTTCTCCGGCGGGAAGGCGAAGGTCCTGTGGGGAGTACCCGCGAATGTCGATGTGGAACTCAGGTTCAAGGACAACGATGTCCTCGCCGAGATGACGAAACTCCCGCCTAACGAGGTGATGAACCTGCTCCTCAAGAACAGGCTCACCATCAGGGGAAACCTGGCCTATGGCCAGCTCTTCAGCTTCTTCATCTCTCTCCTCATGAAGGGCAAGCAGATCAACATGATGAAGAAACAGGTGAAGGACCAGATGAAGGACATCCATTCCTCTGCTCCTTCTTCTGAGGCCCGTCGCCCCGCCTCCCCGGGCGGACGGCGCCTCCCCCTGATGAGTGCCCCCAAGAACGCCGGCCGTGACGATCCGGGCGTACTCCATATCACCGACGATCCCTATCTCTCCCGATATTCGCTCGATGACTTTCCCCGGCTGAAACGCTTTCTTGACATCCACCTGAACGTGAAGCCCTCCATCTGCCATGAGCGCCCCCTGCTCCTCACCGAGTGGTACAGAAAAAACGGTTTTGAAACGGACGGTTCAGGGAACCGGTGGGTCCCGGAATTGAGACAGGCCTACGCATTCAAGCACCTCATGGAGAACCGCAAACCCATCATCCGCAAGAACGATCTCATCGCGGGCACCACCACGTCCAAGGAGATCGGGGTTGTCATCTATCCCGACTCTCACGGTACCATGATCTGGGGAGAGCTGCTGACTGTACCTCACCGTCACCTCTTCCCGTACGAAATCTCCGAGGAGACCATTTCCATCCTGCACCACAAGGTTTTTCCTTTCTGGACCAGACGTAATTTCCGCGAATGGGTGAGAGACAAATACAACAATCCCTTATGTCAGCAGCTCGATGAACGCTTTGCCGTCTATTTCCTGTGGAAAACGGCTGCCCTCTCCCACACGATCCTGGATTATCCGAAGCTCCTCAGCACAGGAGCCCGGGGAATCATCACCGAGATCCGCGCAGAACTCGAACGGGACACGGTGGCTGACCAGACCAAGCGGGATACGCTGACGGCCATGATCCACTGTTACGAGGGTCTCATCGCCTATGCCAGAAACCTCTCCATCCAGGCCGGACGCGAAGCGGAGCAGGAAAAGGACCCTGGACGCAAGGCGGAGCTCACCCGGCTCCGCGAGATCTGCGCAAGGGTGCCCGAGCATCCCTGCGAAACCCTGGATGAGGCGCTCAATGCCATCTGGATCCACTGGGTGGGCGTCCACATGGAAAACACCAATGCCGGCTTCTCCCTGGGGCGCATGGACCAGTGGCTGCAGCCCTATTTCAGTGCCGATCTGAAAAGAATCAGATCCAGGGAGGAAAGACAAGAATACATCAAACACGCCATTGAGCTGGTGGGGTGTTTCTACCTGCGGTGCACCGACCACCTGCCGCTCATCCCCGACATCGGAAACTACCTCTTCGGCGGCAGCTCGTCGGACCAGGCGATCACCCTGGGAGGAGTAACCCCCGAGGGAGAGGATGCCGTCAACGACATGACCTACATCTTCCTCAAGGTGACCGAAATGCTGGGCATCAGGGACCCGAACGTGAACGCCAGGTACCACAAGGAGAAGAACTCCGCCACCTATCTGAAGAGGCTCTGCGAGGTCAACCTGAACACCACGGCGACCCCTTCCATCCATAACGACGCCATGGTCATGGAGTCGCTGGCGGAATTCGACTACCCGAGCGAGCATCTCAGGGACTGGGCCGCCACCGGGTGTGTGGAGCCGACGCTTTCCGGCAGGCATATCGGTCATACCAACTGCATGATGTTCAATATGGTGGCCGCCCTGGAGATGGCCATGTTCAACGGCCGACACCCGCTCATGCGCTGGGACGTGGGGCCCACAACCGGCGATGTAAAAACCGCCTTCCCTTCCTTCGATGACTTCTTCGAAGCTTTCTGCAGACAGCTCGACTTCCTCATCGACAATGCCTGCGAGTACAACAGGCTTCTGGGCGAGGCGCACAGCCTTCTCAGGCCAACGCCCTTCATCTCCGGCCTCATCGACGGGTGCGCGCAGAAAGGGAGGGATGCCACCAGGGCCGGGGCCCGATACAACAGTTCGGGCACTGCCTGCATCGGTCTTGCGGACATCACCGATTCTCTCATGGTCATCAAGAAACTCGTGTACGAGGACAAGAAAACAACCCTGGCCGAGATCAGGAGTGCCATGGAGTCCAATTTCGCCAACCACCAGGCCCTGCACGCCATGGTTACGAACAGGGTACCGCTCTTCGGCTCGGGCAGCCCGGAGGCGGTCGCCATGGCCAACCGTGTCACCGCATACATCCACGACAGGTTCGGCGAGCGGGTGAATTTCAGAGGCGGCAGATACACCGCGGGGTTCTGGTCCATGTCCAATCACGTGGCTTTCGGAACGCTCACCGGGGCCCTGCCCTCGGGGAGGCTCGCCGGCAAACCCTTCACCCCGGGACTCACCCCGGAGGCCCACGCATCGAGAAACCTGCTGGACAACATACGGGATGTGGCCCAGCTGAAGCCTGCCCACATGAACAACAATATCGCCTTCAACGTAAAGGTCGTCCCCTCGGCACTGGACGGGCACGAGAAGACTGTGAACAATCTCTATGCATATGCCAGGACCTACTGTGATCTTGGAGGCATGCAGATGCAGTTCAACGTGGTCTCTTCAGATACCCTGAGGGACGCCATGCTCCACCCGGAGCAGTATAAGAACCTCATGGTACGAATCTCAGGGTACAATGCATACTTCGTGACCTTGAACAGGGACATGCAGCAGGAACTCATCGAACGGGCGGAATACGGGGTGTAGGTCCACAGAAGACACCTGCCACGAACAGCATGAGGCCGATTCCAGCAAAGGCCCCCTCGGCCGCCATTTATACGTGATCTTTGAGAACAGCCTGATGTCTGGCTATCTCCAGCGTGATCGACACCATGTGTTGGGCATCGTGAGATTGTGAGCTGAAGTGACTCCCGGCAATTCTGATATGGCACAGCATGCATCACAGATATCATCCCTATCTCATGCACATAATTTACATCATATGCACATCAATTCCATCAACGGAATATACGCTGTATCCTGCGTTCCAATTCCTCCTCCGGGTGTGCCCCGAACATGGTGTCGACAACAGATCCGTCCTTGAAGAACAAGAGGCTCGGGATTGACCTGATGCCGTACCGTGACGCTGCACCCGGGCTCTGGTCAACATCCACTTTCACCACTTTGAGGGTACCTGCATATTTGGCAGCGATCCTGTCCAGGACCGGCGACATGGACCTGCACGGCCCGCACCAGGGCGCCCAGAAGTCCACCAGGACAGGAAGTCTGCTCTCCAGGACCTCTGTCGAAAAACTGTCATCACCCGCCGCAACCGGGTGCCTCACCGCTTCAACCGTACCGATGCGGGCACCACACTTTCCGCACAAGGGTCTATGCCCCATGCGCCACGTGGGAACCCTGTTCCTTGCTCCGCATCTGCTGCAAGTGATAATCACGTTTTCAGAATCCATTCCCTGTACCGCCTTTTCTGTTGGAGTTGGGAACTGCAGCCCCCCCGTCCTTGCGTAGTGTCACTTCATGTTATTTCAAGGCTTCTTGGGCAATTCATGTTCCAGGGCAGTGGTTACCGCGTACCAGTGTTCACATCAGTACAGCATCATGCCTGAGACCACTGCGCACCGGGGGGCACTCAATACCATTGACTAACACATACCAGTGGTCACCGTATAACAGCAGCAGCCTCATACTGGTGATCACTTCGTTCCATTGGTCACAGTGTAACAGCGTTCACCGGTTCAGTACCGCTCCCCGGCACTATCCAGTGAGGAAACTATCTTCAAGGAATAGCATCAAAATAATATTGACATGGGTATCAATGGGTGATAGTTATTTGACTGATATATTTGTCAGTATCAGCTTCCCAATCATATAATTGGGAAGCTGATACTGCCGGGCACATCAACACACGGCAAAGGAGATTTCGATATGACAGCGTTCAGAGAGATCACCATGGGCAACCTCCTTCGCGAGACCGCAGCAAGATTCCCTGCAAATGAGGCCCTGATCTACCCGGAGCAGAACATCCGCATGAATTATAAACAACTGCTGGATACATGCACCGGTGTTGCAAAGGGATTCATGGCACTGGGGGTGCAGAAAGGCGACCACGTCTCCGTATGGACCACCAACCTGCCGGAGTGGATATATATGCAGTTCGGCTTGGGCATGATCGGCGCGGTGCTGGTCACGGTAAACACAAACTACAAATCCAACGAGCTCGAATACATCCTCCGCCAGTCCGATTCCACCACCCTCGTGCTCATGGAGGAGCACCGGGATACGAACTTTTACAGGATCACGAAGGAGGTCATCCCTGAACTCGATTCCTGCTCCCCAGGCAAGCTCGCATCTTCGAAGCTCCCGTTTCTGAAGAATGTCGTCTACATCGGGTCGAGAAAAGACACGCCCGGCATGTACACCTTTGAACAAGTCATCGCCCTTGGGAAAACCATCTCCGACGATGACCTCGCGGCCCGGGAGAAGACCGTGGGCGTCCATGACGTGGTCAACATGCAGTACACGTCCGGGACCACCGGCTTCCCCAAGGGGGTGATGCTCACCCATTACAACATTATCAACAACGCCCGCATGGTGGGAGATGTCATGGGCATGACCGAGAAGGATCGCCTGCTCATCCAGGTCCCCCTGTTTCACTGCTTCGGGTGCGTCATGAGCTCGCTGAACTGCCTGGTCCACGGATCCACCATGGTGCTCCTCGAGGCCTTTGATCCGGGCAAGGCACTGAAGTACATCGACCAGGAGAAATGCACCGCCATCAACGGCGTTCCCACCATGTTCATCGCCATCCTTGCGCATGATGACTTCAGCAAATTCTCCACCGAATCGCTGCGTACCGGCATCATGGCTGGCGCCCCCTGTCCGGTGGACACCATGAACAAGGTGCGTGAGATCATGCACTGCCCCGAGGTCGTGATTGCCTTCGGCCAGACCGAATCATCTCCTGTCATGACGATGACACGGCGGGACGACCCCGTGGACCTGCGTGTCTCCACCGTAGGGAGACTCCTCCCCGACATCGAGGGAAAGATCGTCGACCCCGCCACGGGTGAAGATCTTCCCTGCAACGTTCAGGGCGAGATCGTGACCAGGAGCTCCTGCGTCATGAAGGGGTACTACAAGATGCCCGATGAGACTGCAAAGGCCATCGACAAGGACGGTTGGCTACACACCGGCGATTTGGGAACCATGGACGAGAACGGGTATTTCAAGGTGACCGGTCGCATCAAGGAGATGATCATCCGCGGCGGCGAAAACATCTATCCCCGCGAGATCGAGGAGTTCCTCCGCAAGAACCCCAAGGTCATGGATGTGTACGTGGTGGGGATCCCGGACAGGAAGTACGGAGAGCAGGTCCTTGCTGCAATCATGCTCAAGCCCGGAGAGAAGGGTTCCGACGACGAGTTCGTATCCTTCTGCCAGGGCAGGATCGCCCGGCACAAGATACCCAGATACTGGGAATTCGTGGATTCCGTCCCCATGACCGCAAGCGGCAAGGTCCAGAAATTCAAGATGGTGGAGCAGTACGCCCAGAAATACGGGAGCTGAGCCTTCACACACTGATAAGGGTTGCGCGAGCCTTCATATTTCTATCATTACGCAGATGAGGCGCACCCCGATCTTCTGACTGTCGGCAGCCGATCATGAAGGAATTCCTGCCAATCATTCCGGATAGCACTGAGCCCTGCACCAATGTCCAACGTCCGTCGACGGGACACGGCCTATACCGTCACACTGTCACCGGGAATCTAACTCCTTCACCCTCCCGATCCTCATCCGGGAATCAAGGGCGAGGATCCCCTGCCCCTTGGGAAAAACCCTGACAGGGTTGATGTCCAACTCCTCTATCTGGGGGAATGCCCGCATGAGATGGGACACCCTCACCACGGCATCCACAAACGTATCCGTGTCGGATGGCTCTGTTCCCCGATACCCCCTCAGCATGGCGACAGAACGGAGCTGCAGTATCTTTTCGGCCACCTCGTCATGAAAGGTGGGGCACAGAGCCGTTGCCACGTCTCGGAAGAGCTCGATAAACACACCCCCCATGCCGAAGAACACCACCGGCCCGAAGGAAGGGTCCTGCCTCGCACCGATGAACATGTCCAGGCCGTCTTTGGCCATGGTGGAGATGCGGATCCCCATAAACCGAGCCCTCTTCTTGTACGAACGGAGGTTATCCCGTATGGTTCCGAATGCCTCCCTGGCCTGTTCCGGGCTACGAATACCCAGGAGAACCCCGCCCGCGTCCGACTTGTGAATCGCATCGGGCGAGACCACCTTCATGGCCACGGGGTACCCCACCTTTCCGGCATACTGCACGGCCTGAGCGGCATCCCGGGCCACCAGGGATCTCGGCACAGGGACCCCGAAGGCGTCGAGGAGATCCATGGCCTCTTCACCGTAATCCCCGACCTTGCCCTGCATCCATTGCCTTGCCTTGCGCATGCGCATGCCGCCGGGCACGAACTGCACCATCGGAGGACGCGCCATGCGCTCATGGAACCTCATCTGGGCCCCCATGGCCCTTACCATCTCCTCTGCGCTGTTGAACACGGGGAAATTCACGGTCCTCTTGGTCTGCAGGATCATGCGGGACGGCCCGAACAGGCAGACACCCAGAGGTTTCCCCGAAGAGAGGATCGTCCCCCACGCCTCCTTGGACATGTCCGTGAGGAACATCCGGTAGAACACGTTCTCACCAGCGGGCATCTGGGGGCGCTGCCCCACGTAGAGCACTCCGTCGACCTTGTCCGAGTGCATGACCGAGGTGATCACGTGGGCGGAGAGCTGGGGGTCGTAGATGTCGCCCATGTCCAGCGGGTTCGAGAAGTGGATGACCCCTGCGTTGGAGAACTCCTTCAGGCCGTCGTAGAAGTCCTGTCCCGGGTCCGCGAACTCGAACCCCTCCTTTTCACACAGGTCTGCGGTGATGACCGAGAAGCCCCCGGCCGGACTCATGACCATGACCCTCCTGCCCTTCATGGGAGGAAGCTGGAATGCCTTCACCACCGCCAGGAAATCATGGTAGTTCGCGATGCGGATGACACCGGCGCGGCCGAAGGCCGTGTCGATGATGGCGTCATCGTTGCTCAGCGCGGCCGTATGGCTCATGGCGGCCTTCTTCCCCGCACTGGTCGTGTTGGACTTGAGCACCACGATGGGCTTATGGCTCGAAGCGGCGACCTCCAGGAACCTGCGGCCGCGGTTGATGCTCTC
This sequence comes from uncultured Bacteriovoracaceae bacterium, assembly GCA_964572405.1. Taxonomy (GTDB): domain Bacteria; phylum Desulfobacterota; class Desulfomonilia; order UBA1062; family UBA1062; genus MWEI01. The sequence continues at coordinate 13,530 of CAZNGL010000011.1, read as the reverse complement.
CAGGTAGAGGCAGATGATCTTCGTGTCCGGGTCTGAGATGAAGTATTCGAGGAAGTCCACCTCGTCGAGATCGAGCTTGTTCCCGATGCTGGCGAACTTGGCCATGCCGATGTTCTCGTCAACAAGGAAGTTGAACAGCATGAGGGCGACACCTCCGCTCTGGGAGACCACCGACATGCCCCCTTCCGGGGCCTTGTGGAGGGGGACAAAGGGCAGGCACAGACCGTTCGCGGTGTTCGCAACGGTCACGCCGTTGGGCCCCACAAACCGTATCCCGTTGCGCCGTGCCGCGGCAAGGGTCTTCTCCGAGAGCTTTCTGCCTTCCTCGCCGAACTCGGAAAAACCACCGCTGGAGATGGCCATGCGCCGTATCCCCATCTGGCCGCACTGTTCCACCACATCGGGGACGAACCGCGCCGGGATGAGGCAGTACGCGAGGTCAGGCACCTCGGGGAGCTCCGCAAGGTCCCGGTACATCTTGATGCCGTCCACGTGGGGATCCTCGCTCCTGGGGTTCACCCCGAAGATCCTGCCCCGATATCCCCAGCGGAGCATGTTCTCGAGGGTTATGCGGGGGATGTTGTTCTGCTTCGATGAGAGGCCGAAAATGACAATGGACTCGGGATAAAAGAGCTTTTCCATGCATACCTCCCCTGACTCAGCGATCATGGGTCCTTCATGAGACTATCCTGAGTACCCATAATAAGGGACATACCCTGGAATAAACAGCCTTATTTTTTAAAAGAGAACCCTTCAGCACCCTATCCCTTGGGCCTTCCGGACCTTTCGAGGCCGGGCGCAGGGGACCGATGCCCCTGCGCCCGATGTCATGCTACGAGGCAAAGCTCTCTTCAGGGATCTCCATGATGGACATGTCTTCGTTCCTGATGGCCTTCACCACAGCTTCCACCTCGGGCAGGACGTTCCTGATGAAATACCGGGCACCTGCAACCTTGCCCGTGTAGAATGCCGCATCCCTGTTGCCTTTTGCCAGCCCGGCCAGCGCAGTCGTGTCGTTGGGATCCATGCCCGCCTGCTTCGCTATGTCAATGAGTTTCTGCCTTGCAATGCCTGCCTGCCAGAACAGGAGCCATCCCGACACCACCTTGCCCATCATCATGAGGAAGGGATAGGCATTGTTGATGGGCACCAGGAACTTGCCGGCCTTGCCGCAGGATGCGAAGAACATGGCCGTATCCGCGAGCAGGTTCACACTCGCCTGTACTGCGTCGCCGAGGTCCTTGAGTCCGTCGACGTCCCTGTACTTCGTCACCGTGGAGCCCATGAGGCCAAGCAGGTTCATGAAGTACGCCCCCTTCTTCATGCCGAGTTTCCTGCCGATGAGGTCCAGGGCCTGTATGCCGTTGGCCCCCTCGTATATGGAAGCGATCTTCTCGTCCCGCATGAACTGCTCCACCGGGTACTCACTGCAGAAGCCGTATCCGCCGTAGATCTGCATGGCGTTCTCGGTGACCCTGAACCCGATGTCCGAACAGTACGCCTTCACGATGGGGGTGAGCACCTCTGCATAGCCGATCCACCTGTCCCTTTCCTCCTCGTCCGCCGCCAGGTGGTGCATGTCGAAGCACTGGGCCACGAAGTATGCCAGGGCCCGCATGCTCTCCACGCTGGACTTCATCCACAGGAGCATCCTGCGGACGTCGGGGTGCTGGATGATGGGCACTCGCGGAGCCTCGGGGTTCTTCATCTCCATGATGGAGGATCCCTGCTGCCGCTCCTTGGCATACCTGAGCGCGTGGAGGTAGGCGATGGACGCACTGGCGAGGCCCTGCAGACCCACGGCGAGCCTGGCCTCGTTCATCATCTGGAACATGACCTTCATACCCTCGCGCTCGTTCCCCAGGAGTTCGGCGTAACACTCGTTGTTGTCGCCGAAATTGATCAGACAGGTGGCGCTTCCGTGGATGCCCATCTTCTCCTCGATCTTGGCGATCTCGTAATCGTTGCGTCTGCCCAGCGACCCGTCATCGTTGACGAGGTACTTGGGCACGAGGAAGATGGAAATGCCCCTGGTGCCTGCGGGGTCTCCCTCGATGCGGGCGAGCACCGGGTGCACGACGTTCTCCACCAGGTCCTGATCGCCGCCCGTGATGAAAATCTTGGTGCCCTGGAGTTTGAAGGTACCGTCGGGCTGACGGATTGCCCTGGTGCTGAGGTTTCCCACGTCGGAGCCTGCCCCGGGCTCGGTGAGCGCCATGGTGCCGCCCCACTTCCCCTGGACCATCTTGTCCATGTACTTCCTCTGCTGCTCCTCGGTGCCGTACGTCAGGATGAGGTGCGCCGCACCCTCGGTGGCAAAGGGATACGCGATGAACGCGAAGTTGTGGTAGAACCACTCGATGGCGGCGATCTTGACGCTCTCGGGCAGCCCCTGGCCGCCGGCCTCCGGCGGGAAGGACATGCCTATCCAGCCGCCCTCGCAGAAAAGCCTGTATACCTTATGGAAACTCGGAGGCACCTTCACCTGGCCGTCAACCAGAGAGCACCCCTCCCGATCGCTCACGGACAGGGAGGGAAGGATCTCCTCCTCCGCGATCTTCTGCGCCTCGGTGAGGATCATGGTGAAGGTCTCCCTTGAGAAGTCGGCAAACTTCTCGTACCCGCAGATCCTCTCCACATCGAGCATCTCGTAGAGCACGAACTGCTGATCGCGCTCCTCCAGAATCATGCTTGCCATGCAACACCCTCCTTTTCATGATTGTTCCCGGGTCCACCCCATGCTGAACCCCCGCATCGATTCCATAGACTCATCCGAAAAAACAGAGCTGCCTCCAGCAGGCCTGCTTCATCTTCCCCTGAGATCAGAATTTCCTCAGCTGCCACGTGCCCTGAACCACGCAGCACACCTGCCCGCTCGTGTCCTTGAGATCAAGGTTCATCTTCCAGTCCTGCTTGCCGCTGGCCTCTGCCGCGTTCTGGATCTCATCCACCTGCTCCCGGGTCAGTTCGACCTCCAGGTATACATCGCTGGTCGCCGGCCTGCGGAATCTTATAAACACTTCCTTGACAATGGGATAGAACCTGCTGTGATCGAAGGAGGCATAGTAGATGACTCCGCCTGAAAACTCGGCCAGGATGAACAGGGACCCACCGTACACCGTGCCGATATGGTTGATGTTCGGCTCGAAGGGGAGCATGATCCTGGCATACCGGTCCCGCAGTTCAACGATCTTCACCCCTGTCCGGTGAATGATGTCCACTGCCTGCTCGAGGAATGCAGCTGCATCCTTATAGTGCTCGTCAATCATGGATTCCCTCCGCTTCGGCCGACGACATGAATATGACTTGTATGACAATCTTACCTTATACCGTATACTATCAAGTTTCTGACAGATGGATCAAGCATTCTTTTCCGGATAGATCTGCTGACGAGGTAGCCCGTCGATAGTGCGAACGGCTGCATCGAGCACGAGGGGGGGGGGGCTTATCAAGAACTCTTCTCTCCTGGTCAGATTATGGAGTTGCAAGAAAGAATCCCGGACAGGATCTGGATGACAATCACTCCATGGGCAACGCACATGTCATGACCCGTTCGTGCAGAGGTCATTGCAGGTGCAAGTCCGGCAGGGTTCTACAGCCCCTTGAGAATCTCTTCCTTCTTCCTGTCGTAGTCCTCTCGGGTGATCAGGTTCTTGTCGAGAAGGTCCTTCAGGGTCCTGAGCCTGTGCTCCACCGTATCCGCGGATGACCCTTTGTCCAGAGGGTTCGATGGCGGTATACCTGCAGGAGGTGTTTCCTTTCTGGGGCCATATTTCGACGTGGCATCGATGACCTTGCGCGTTTCCAGAAAGGCGATGCTCCGGTAACTCCTCTCGTCGAAGTCACGGAGGACCTGCTGCCTTCTCTCCTCGACAATCGCGCTCCCCAGGCAGTCCTCACAGGCTGTCCCGGGGCATGCCGATGCGATATCCTCGAAGTAGAATATCCGCGTACCGGACTTGTTCCCCAGCCCTGCATCCTTTTCCAGGAGCTTGATGAGGTAACATGGTGAAGCCGCCGAGGGCTTCAGCAGGCCGAGCTCCCTCTCATCGAGGACAGACTTCCCGGCATACACCTTATACTGGTACTCTTCCTCGTGAAACCTTACGAAACCTGATTCGAGGGGATTTTCAGCACCCTGCCCGTCCTGCCCCCGAGGGGCCTTGCTGGGGTCTCCCGTCACGACCTTGAATCTCACGAGGACCCCTCTGTCCAGCATGCCCTCAGGGGTGAACCGCCCGAACAGGTACGAGGTTGTGCTGTACTGGACGTCCGCCTTCATGGTTCCCGACTGCTCCTGCGCCGGGCCTTCGATCGTGCCGATATAGGACAGGTCCTTATCTATCCGCACCTTCAAATCCGGGAAGGACGACGACAGGAGGTTGTCATCGACAGACCTCGAAACCTCGTATCGCCGGAGTTCCGCGCAGCCGGATGCAAGGAGTATGAGCATGATCACGAACAGAGATTCTTTCCACATCTTCATTCCCGTGCTCCTTCATGTGCCGATCCTCAGTCCGGGGACAGTCTCCGGTGAGCGATCTCCCATGCAGCATGTATCTCCATCAAGAACGAAGGGTCAAGCCTGATCTCATGTCAGCTGTTGTATTTGTAACACCATGTGAAAGATAAGAGATGTATACCTGCAACATGCATTCATGGTTGTACTAAGTAATAAGTTAATTTTACGTTAATTTTTTCATTGGTACAAATATTGTATTGACGCAGGCGGGTATTTCATTAGAAGAGATGTATCAGGATATGAGGGATCTTCATCCAATACCGGGCAATGGGGTCATGGAGTATCCGCATGTGGCCCATACTCAACTCATCGAAAAACCACAGTAGGAGGAAAATCATGAGAAAGTTTCTGATGTTTCTGATGGCGTTGGCGCTGGCATTCACCTTTGCGGTCCCGGCATTCGCCCTGGAGAACATCTTCGGCGGGTACTGGCGGACACGGGCTTACATGCAGAAGGACTTCACCGGCGAGGACCAGACCGAGGCACAGGACCTCCAGCTGGTGGACACCAGGACCAGGCTCTACTACACGGCCAAGTTCAGCGACAACTTCCAGTTCGTGAACAAGTTTGAATTGGATGCGAACTGGGGTGACGATGACGGAGGTTACGGTGACATCGGCGCCGACGGTGTCAAGGTTGAGGTCAAGCATTCCTATGCGGACATGACCTGCGGCAACACCAACATGACCATCGGCGTCCAGGGGGCCACCCTGAACAGGGGCTTCCTGTTCGACGACGACTTCGCCGGGGCAGTGGTAACCTACAAGGCAAGCGATACCCTGTCCATCCCCTTCATCTGGATGAAGGCATATGAGGGGTACAACAACTATGGCGGCGGCACAGACCTGAACGACGAGGACGTGGACTACTACGCCATCTATCCCTCCATCACGGCTGGCAAGGCCACGATAAACCCCATCCTTGCATGGGTCACCTCGGACAAGCCGGAATCCTGGTTTGGCTCGGAATTCGCGCCCGTTGATCTCCCCGGCGACATCGAGAACCTCGACCTCTATTACCTGGGTTTCGATGCAGACCTGCCCGCCGGCCCCGCATCTCTGTGGATGACCGCCCTGTACCAGTTCGGTTCGTTCGATTACATCACCGCCACGGATGACACCAGCATCGACGTCTCTGCGTACCTCCTCGCTGTGGGCGCCAGCGCCGATGTGGACAAGCTCAATCTCCACGGCAAGATCTTCTATGCCACAGGTCAGGACCCTGACGAGGAGGACTGGACAGCATTCACGGGCCCCATCGGCCAGAGCTACTACTGGGCCGAGATCATGGGCTACGGGATCTTCGACTATGACTACTCCAACGGCTCCTGCGGCGACCGCATCAGCGACATCATGGCCGCCAACATCGGCGTGACCATGAAACCCACGGACAAGCTCTCGCTGACCGGCGACCTCTGGTTCGCGCAGCTTGCCGAGGACAATGCCAACGGCGACAAGGACCTAGGCACCGAGATCGACCTCATCGCCAGCTACAGCCTCCTCGACAACCTCTCCCTGGATGCGGCTGTTGCGTACCTGTTCGCAGGAGATGCGACCACCGGCGGGTCTTCCGACGACGCAAACCCCATGGAAGTGGGCGTACAGCTCTCCCTGAGCTTCTAACCCGGATTCCTGAAACACGAGAAGCACTTCCAGAGAAGGCCGGCCAAGCCGGCCTTCTCTTTTTTTCCCTTAGCCCTACATCAAGGAAGGTCCAGAGCGTGAGATAGTGCCACCAGGAAATACACATCGGATTTTCATACAGAGTTGTATCAAACAGGGCAATGCATCAGGAATACATCGCTTCTTCGTGGCCCGGTTTTCATTGTCCTAGCCTGCTAAGGCTCAGACCTTCAGGTCCACCTGCTGGATGGTGCCCGCCGACCCGTTCTCGGCCAGATAGATGCCGCTCGACTTCACCCTGCCGAGGAGCTCACCCGACGCCTGGTCCTTGAGGTCGAACTGGGTGGTGTTGGAGGGGGTATGGATGGCTCCCACACCCCGGTCCTTCAGGCTTCCCAGCACCTGGTTCCCCTGGGCGTCAAAGGTCAGTACGGACAGCCTGGAAAAGGCCTCGTCGTTCTCATCGATCCACAGGTTGCCGTCGGAATCGTACGCGGCCAGCTCCTGGAAGCCGTTCCCGGTGGAGGGGCCGAAGAGTTCACCACCGTCCGTGATGATCCCGTCGCCGTTGAGGTCCATGGCGAGGTACCCCCGCAGGCCTGCGAGCATGGGGAGCTGATCGTCGATGCCGTCAGCGTCGATGTCAAAGGCGAAGGTGCCGCTTGACAGCTGGGCCGCGGTCCCTTCGAAGTTGATGATGAGCGGGTCTTTCAGGGCATCACCGGCCCTGATGTGGACGCTGTTCGCCTCCATGTACTCCCTGCTCATGTCGAGGCGCAGGGAAAAGGCAATCTCCCTGCCGTCTGCGGTCCTCACGACACCCTGTGCATCGAAGGAAACCGCTTCCTTCTCACGGTACAGGGTTTCATGGGAATAGTCGAGGCCCCACCCCTCGGAGGTTTCGGCCGGTTCACCGGTCCCGGCAGATTCAGCCGGAGCGGCTGAGCCTTGTTCCTGCGAGAGGTCCTCGGCCCGCATGACCTTCACCTTCCTGCCGGACAGGATCTCCGTGATGAGCCTCTTGAGGGTCACCTCCAGCCCCATGTCCTGCAGGAGATCCCCGTCGGCCCCCATGTCTTCAGCGGACATGCACCCCTGGCAGGCACGGGCGGCTTCCTGGGATATGCTCACCCGATCGGCCGCGGCGGTGCGGGGGGCATCGATCCAGAACCTCAGGTTCGTGCGCTCTTCAGTCACTTCCGTGTAGGTGCGCTGTGAGCCCATCAGTACGGACGAATCAGTGATCTTCATGGATAAGCTCCTCTTCCCTGAAAAGCTCTTTAGAGATACTCATCGGCACAATACCCTGAAAACTCAACCCCCGCCTCACACACAGACATTGCTCCATAACCGCCGAGCGCGCCCCTGACCCTTGACATGCCCCTGACGGTGCTGCATATCCCTAGGCAATGCAAGCGGAAGTACGGCCCGGAGAACATCATCGGACTGCGAGAGGGAACCTGGGAAAGGGAGGACCGGATCGTGGCAGTCGCTGACGGACAGTGCATGGTCATGTGTTCGTGCCCGGACAACGGGAGCGCCGCAGAACTCGGCCGGGCCCTGGTGGAGAACAGGCTTGCCGCCTGCGTGCAGATAGTGCCCATCCAGAGCGTCTATGCATGGAAGGGAGAGGTCTGCACCGAGGAGGAACGGCTCCTGCTCATCAAGACAAGGGCTGAGCTCTACAGTCCCATCGAGTCGTATATCATTGCCAACCATCCCTACGAGGTGCCCGAGATCGTGATGATTCCCCTTCAGGAAGGTCTCGGCTCCTATCTCTCCTGGATCAACGCCATGACCGGGCCTCAATGATCCCCGCCGAGCCCCGGGGCACACCCGCCCTGCCTCGATGGAACGGCACAGCCGGGGCAATGCCGGTTTTCGTGCCCCGCATTGTTCATTGACACATCCACGGTGTTTCCGTATCGTTGAGGTGCACCGCGAGCGGGCGTGCTTCCCGCGCGGTGATTCCAGGCATGCAGGGGAACGGATGATCATCAGCTTTGTCCAGACCAAGGGCGGCACCGGGAAGAGCACCCTCGCACTGAACACGGCCTTTTCCCGCCACATGAACCGGACCTTCCCCTCCGTTGCCCTGGTGGAGCTCGACCCCCAGGGCACCCTGCAGGCCTGGTGGCACGAGCGGTCCGAGCTGGGCAGGGACCCCGGCAGGGTTTCGTTCCACCATATCTCCAGCAGCCAGAAGGAGGTCTTCGCGGACGGGATCAAGGCCATAGCGGCGCACAACGACCTCATCATCATGGACATCCCCGGCGAGAGCACGGGAAAGCTCCACACCCGCTTCGCCTGCGCGGTGAGCGACCTCGTCATCATCCCCATGCGGACCTCCACCAACGACGAGGCGGCCTTTGCGGACAACCTGTACCCCATCATCAAGGAGATCATCAAGGTCGACCCCGCGAAGAAGGAGTGCTTCCACATCCTGCCCTCCTTCACCCACCCCAAGGTGAACAGGGACACCATCGCGGGGTATTTTGCCGATATCCTGCCGCCCTTTGTCGGCTGCCTGAAGGCCATCTACCCAGACAGATCAGTATATGAAAACTTCAACCGCGACGGCGCCACGCTCCGGGAATACGCGGCCTCGGTGGCGGCGAACAGGCGGCATGCCAGGCAGGCCGCATCCGCGGTGGACGACTGCGAGGCCATCGCTGAAACCATCACACAGATGCTGGAGAGAAATCATGTCCTTGCCAAGAAAGAGAAAAAGGCTCGCTGACGATCAGGCACCGAATGCGGGAGTGCACCCCGCCCCTGCGGGGAAAACACCCGTGAACAGGTCAGGGAAACCCGATCCTGCAAGGGCCGAACAGATGCAGAAGGCCTTCGACATCGTGGAGCGCATCGAACATGTCCGTACAAGCCCTGACCCTGCAGCGTCGTCTTTCCCAGGCACCCCGCCGGAGAAACGACAGGACACGGCATCGGGATCATTCAGTCTGAAGGTATCTGTTGCACATCCATCCAACGTGGATGCCACGGGCCTGCCAGGATCCACGGACAGCACTCCCCCGGTGATCGAGGTGAAGTTCACGGTTCCCTCATTCGTGTGGAAGGTGCCAGTGCTGGGAGATATCACGCGGAAGATCATCAACCGGCTCACCAGGGACCAGGGTTGAGCGGGAGGCCCCATCGAGGAACCTGCACTGCCCGGACGTGTCAGGCCGGGATGCCTGTATATGCTGTTCCGGAGACCGTCATTGAGTTTTTCCGCAGGAGTTGCTATACAATCCAGACACCAAAATCTTGAGAAAAGCGAGCCCATGATCACGAAAACCAGATTTTCACGCATCCTCGCAGCCGCGTTCCTCCTCCTTCCCATCGTCTTCAGCCCCTGCCGGGCCGCGGAGACCCCGAGCCCAGCTGATTATTCAAGGACCATCGCACCGATGGCGGAGCACAGCAGGGTGTCCGCGGAGGTCATCAGGGACCTGAAGCGCAACCATTACCGCAAGGTGGCCATCGACAACGCGCTCTCCAGTAAGGTGCTCGACCGTCTCATCAATGACATTGACGCCTCGCGCTCCTATTTCCTCGCATCCGACATCAGGGAATTCGAAACAATGCGCTACAGCCTGGACGAGGCCTTTCTGAAGGGGGACATGACCCCGGGATTCAAGATCTTCTCCCGGTACCAGGAACGGCTCGCCCAGCGCCTCGTGTTCATCATCGGCCATACCGACAGCGGCCTGAAGAATCTGTCGCTCGACCGGGATGAGTTCCTGGAAACCGACCGGGAGAAGTCCCCGTGGCCCGCATCCCGCTCCGAGCTTGAATCCTTGTGGCTCAAGGCCCTGAAGCTGGAGGTCATCACCATGCGCCTCGAGGGAAAGCAGACCGACGAAATCGCAAAAACACTGTCCAAACGTTACTGGAACCAGCTCAGGCGCATACGCCAGACCACCAGCGAGGATGTGTTCCAGGTGGTCATGAACGCCCTGACCTCCTGCTATGACCCCCACACCGCGTATTTCTCCCCCCGGTCCTCCGAGAACTTCAACATAAACATGAGCCTCTCCCTGGAAGGCATCGGCGCGATGCTCACCTCGGACAACGAGTACACCAAGGTCGTCAGCCTGGTCCCCGGTGGCCCTGCGGACAAATCCAAGCTCATCAAGCCCAACGACAGGATCATCGGGGTCGGCCAGGGCTCGGACGGAGAGATCGTGGACGTGGTGGGATGGAGGCTCGACGACGTGGTGGAGCTCATCCGGGGTCCAAAGAACACCATGGTGCGGCTCAAGCTCATCCCTGCCTCGGCACCCGACGAGCAGCAGACAAAAATCATCAAGCTCGCCAGGGGCACGGTGCGCCTGGAAGACCAGGCGGCCAGCAAGGACGTCATCGAGGTCCGCCGGAACGGGACCGTGTACACCATCGGCGTCATCCGCATCCCCACCTTCTACCTCGACATCAAGGCCATGCAGTCGTCCGTGGACAACTACAAGAGCACCACGAGGGACGTGAAACGGATCCTGGCCGAGCTCTCCGCACAGAAAGTGGACGGGGTGGTGATCGACCTCAGGGACAACGGCGGCGGGCTGCTCCACGAGGCCAACACCCTGACCGGACTCTTCATCAAGAGCGGGCCCACCGTCCAGATCCGGTCCGCTGACGGAGAGACCGAGACCCTGTACGACCGGGATCCGACCATCGCCTACAGCGGGCCCCTGGCCGTCATGATCAGCCGTCTGAGCGCGTCCGCGTCCGAGATCTTTGCCGGGGCCATCCAGGACTACGGGAGGGGCATCATCATCGGGGAGAACAGCTTCGGCAAGGGGACGGTCCAGACCCTGCTCTCCCTGTCCCGGGGACAGATCAAGATAACCACCTCCAAGTTCTACCGCATCTCCGGGGAGAGCACCCAGCACCGCGGCATCATCCCGGACCTCCACTACCCGAGCCTGTACGACAGGAAGAGCATCGGCGAGAGCACCCTCAAGGACGCCCTGCCCTGGGATGCCATCGGGTCGGTGCCGCACTTCAGATACGGCGACCTGTCACCATACAAGGGGCAGCTCCAGTCTCTGTACGCCGCCCGCATCCGGCATGATCCGGACTACCTCTACACCGTGGCCATGATCGCAAACCTGAAGGAGGCCCGGGAGAAGACCAGGGTGTCCCTGAAGCTCTCCACACGGATCCAGGAAAAGAAGAAGTCCGAGGAAGTACGGCTCGACATAGAGAACCGGCTCAGAAAGGCAAAGGGCATGAAGCCCATCACGAGCCTGGACGAGCTGGACAAGGACAAGGAAGAGACGCCGTCCCGTCCCAAGCCCGCCAAGGACGACCCCGAACTGGTGGAGGGCGGGAATATCCTGGCGGACTACATAAACCTCAAGGCAACGGGTGCCGTTCCCGCCAGCGCCGCGGCGAAAACCCGCTGACGGCTTCATGTCCGAAGGGAGATCCATGCGCATTCTCGTGACAGGAGGTGCCGGGTATATCGGGAGCCATACCTGCGTGGAACTCCTCGATGCAGGCCATGACGTGGTGGTCGTGGACAACCTGGCGAACTCCAAGGAGGAGTCCCTGCGCCGGGTACAGGCCATCACGGGCAGACCCCTCACCTTTTACCGGGCAGACCTCCTTGACCGGTCATCCCTGCGGGACATCTTCCAGCGCGAACCCATCGACGCCGTCATACACTTCGCCGGTCTGAAGGCGGTGGGCGAGTCGGTCCAGCAGCCGCTGAGCTACTATCATAACAACATCACCGGCACGGTGATCCTGGCCGAGGTCATGGCCGAGAGCGGGGTCAAGAGCATTGTGTTCAGCTCCTCCGCCACGGTGTACGGCGATCCCCGTTCAGTGCCCATCCGGGAGGACTTCCCCCTTGGCCCCACCAACCCCTACGGCCGGACCAAGTGGATGATCGAGCAGATCCTCTCCGACCTCCACGCATCAGACCCCTCGTGGAACGTGATCCTGCTGCGCTACTTCAACCCCATCGGCGCCCACAAAAGCGGTTCCATCGGAGAAGACCCCCAGGGCATCCCCAACAACCTCCTGCCCTACATCGCCCAGGTGGCGGTGAACAGGCTGCCCGAGCTCATGATCTTCGGGAACGACTACCCCACGCCTGACGGCACGGGGGTCCGCGACTACATCCACGTGGTGGATCTGGCCCGGGGCCATCTGCACGCCCTTCAAAGACATGCGGGCGGGTCCGGCGTAGCCGTGTACAACCTCGGCACGGGCAGGGGATACAGCGTGCTGGAGGTGGTCGCGGCCTTCGAGCGGGCTTCCGGCAGGAAGATCCCCTACCGGATCACGGCAAGGAGGGAAGGCGACATCGCCATATGCTACGCGGACCCTTCCAGGGCCAACCGCGAGCTTGCATGGGAGGCGCTCCTCGGGATCGACGAGATGTGTGCCGACATCTGGAGATGGCAGTCGCTGAACCCTGAAGGGTTCTGACACCGGCCATTCCCATGGGCCTCCTGAACGACGCAGCGGGCGGATACAGGGACAGGGCCATCTCCGCAGCCCTGAAGAAGCTCCTGGAACCACGGGTAAAGAGATACGGGCGCCTCACCCGTATAACCCTCGACTCCTCGCAGAGAAGCCTCCGGGCCGAGGTCCTCCTCCACGGCGAGACCGAGCCCGTGACCCTCAGCATCGGCCGCTACGACATGGTCACGGAAGGCGGGCGAGGCTTTCTCGTCATGCACGACATCCGGGCCTCACGGGAGTGGCTCGAAAGGCTGGCGCAGGATTTCCTGGAGGGCCGCACCGTGCGGATACCCTCCGCCCTGGAACGAACCCTTTCATTCCTGGCGTGAACCGATCCTTGCAATTTTTCGGGATCTTCTATACGTTCTCTCCCCAGTGGCCGATACCCTGCGGGAGGTAGCATGCTGTCATGCTGATCAAGGAAATCCTGAACTGCACACCCACCACCTTCAGCTTCGAGTTCTTCCCGCCCAAGACCGATGCCGCATGGGAGCACCTGTTTCACACCATTGCGGACCTCATGCCCCTGCGGCCGTCATGGGTGAGCGTGACCTACGGCGCGGGCGGCTCCACCAGGGAGAACACCCACCGGCTCGTGGTGCGCATCAAGGACCAGACAGACCTCACGGTAATCTCCCACCTGACCTGCGTGGAGTCCAGGAGGGAGGACATACGCGCGGTCCTGAAGAGGTATGAGGAGAAAGGCATCGAGAATATCCTCGCCCTGCGGGGGGATCCCCCTGCAGGACACATCGGGTGGACGGCACCGCCCGAGGGGTTCCATCACGCCGTGGACCTGGTCTCATTCATCAAGGCATCCTTCCCGGCGATGAGCGTCGGCGTGGCCGGGTTTCCGGAGGGGCATCCCGAAACCCCGAACCGCCTCGTGGAGATCGATCACCTCAAGG